>JACQUX010000019.1 GCA_016210045.1 Deltaproteobacteria bacterium
CCCCAGGGGCTCTCGCAGCCGTTTTCTCCTTGCGAAATCTAAAGTCGAAAACGGCGAGGGCGAGCGCGCGGCGCCTCGATGGCGCCGCGAGAGCGTACCCTGGGGCCCCGGGCCCATCCGCCTGGCCCTCGCGTTTCAAATGGGCCAGTGCGATGCTCCCATCAGGTAGCGATTAAGTGAATTCCGCTTGAACTCCCTTTGCCACTTCGCCTACAAGCCGGACTTCATGTGGCTGCTTGCAGCGGAGGGGCTCGTTAAACAGTATCGCAGTAACGGCAGCGAACTCACTGTCTTACGCGGGGCATCGCTCATGGTCCGCAGCGGCGAGTTTGTCGTGCTCTACGGGGCCTCGGGTTCTGGCAAATCGACGCTCCTCCATGTGTTGGGGGGGCTCGATCGTCCGGATGCGGGTGAAGTCGCGTTTCAGGGGCAAGCCTTGTATCGCCAATCGGAAGCGGCATTAGCCGCGTATCGCAATACTGCGGTCGGATTTGTCTTTCAGTTTTACCATCTCCTCCCGGAGCTTTCCGTGGAGGAGAATGTCATGCTCCCGGCGTTGCTGGCCGGGTTGCGACGCTCCGCGGCCCGCACCCGGGCCCGCGATTTACTGGCTGCGGTCGGCTTGTCGGAGCGCCTCACGGCCACACCGGGAACCTTGTCGGGCGGGGAACAACAACGGGTCGCTATTGCCCGTGCGCTCATTCAGACCCCGCCGTTGTTATTTGCCGACGAGCCGACCGGGAATTTGGACCCGGAGCGCGGGGCGCAGGTCATGGCCCTGCTGCGGGGGTTACAACGGGGACGCGACACGACCGTGATTATGGTCACACACAACCGCGAGCTGATGTTGCCGACCGATCGGCGTCTCGAGTTGCGCGAAGGGATGATTCATGAAGCCGCCTAAAGGCTTATGTTGGGTGTTGCTGGTGGCGTTACTCTGTCCCATGCCATGGGTGGCGCACGCGGGCGGGCAAACGATCAAAGGGATCGCGATCGTCGGCAATCAATCCGTCAGCACGGCGGCGATCCAAGCCGTGTTGCAGAGCCGCGTCGGCCAGCCGTACGATCCGGCCACCGTGGAGGCGGATCTCCGTGCACTCTTTAAGCGCGGCGGATTTGCGGATATCCGCGTGGAGCGGGAAAGTGTCGGCGGGGGAGTCCGACTGATTTACCACGTCGTTGAACGGCCGACCGTGCTGTCGATCCGCTTCGAAGGGAATAAGAAGATCAAAGAAAAAGATCTGCGCGAAAAGATTACGATACGCGAGTATCGGGCGCTCGGCGGAGAAGAACTGGCGCGCGCCGTCGAAACGATGCACCAGATGTACGAAGAAAAGCGTTTTTTTCTGGTCGACATCGACTACGATCTGCAGCCGCGCGAAGGCGGCGCCGATCTCGTGTTTCGCATCAAGGAACACGGTAAGGCGGGAGTGCGGCGCGTGCAATTCGTCGGCAATCATGTCTTTTCGGATCGCGACCTCAAGAAAGTTCTCAAGACTAAAGAACGCGGCTCGTTTCCGTTTCGGCGCGGCAAATTCGATCGCGAAGGCCTCGCCGCCGATCTCGCGCTGCTCGGCCGCCATTATTTGAACCACGGCTACCTGCGCATCCACATCGCCGAACCGCAAATTGAAATCAGTAAAGACAAACGACATATCTTCCTGACCTTCACGATCGATGAAGGTCAGCAGTACCGCGTGAAGGATATCCGCGTCGAAGGCGATATCGTCACCACGCCGGAAGAGGTTCGTGCACTGATCACCACGAAACCGGGCGAGATTTATAAACATGAATTAGTCGAGACGGATTTGCAAAAGCTGAATCTGTTTTACGGCACGCTCGGCTACGCGTTTGCGAATGTCCAACCCATTCCGATGCCAAACGACACCGATGGTACCGCCGACTTGATCTTTGCCATCAGCAAGGGTCGCCGTGTCTGGATCGATCGGATCAACATCAACGGCAACAGCAGCACGCGCGACAAAGTCATTCGACGTGAAGTCTTAGTGAAAGAAGGGGACCTGTTTAATCGTCAACTCATCGAAGACAGCCGCGCGCAGTTGATGCAACTCGGCTACTTCGAAAACGTCGATATCGCCACGCCGCGCGGACGCCGACCGGACAGTGTCGATCTGAATTTCACCGTGAAAGAACGGCCGACCGGCACCTTCAATGTCGGCGCGGGCTTCTCGACGGCGGAGAGTTTCTTCCTGACGGCGTCGGTCTCGAAAGAAAATTTCTTCGGCCGTGGACTCTCCGGCCAATTGGCGGTGGAACTGAGTAAAATCCGTCAGCAATACATCATTAATATGACCGATCCGCATTTCCTCGATTCGGATTGGATCCTCAGCGCCCAAAGTTCGCGGACGGTCTATCGCTATCCGGAATACGATCGGCGCGCATTCGGCGGCGGCTTTTCGCTGGGCCATCGCTTCATGAAAAATTTCACCGCGAGCCTCGGCTACCACGCCGAAGACGTGAAGGCGCTGAACTTCCAA
Source organism: Deltaproteobacteria bacterium (assembly GCA_016210045.1). Classification (NCBI taxonomy): domain Bacteria; kingdom Pseudomonadati; phylum Myxococcota; class Myxococcia; species Deltaproteobacteria bacterium. Next base: position 2,499 of record JACQUX010000019.1, read on the forward strand.
TTCACGGTCCCCGAAGTGTTTCGCCAAAATGCCAGCGGCCTGACGTCGTCCATCACGGGGAGCCTCTCCTACGACACGCGCGACAATCGGATCTATCCGCGCAAGGGCCTGTTCGTGAACGTCTTCAACGAAGTCTCCGGCACGAAATTAGGCGGCGACAACGACTTCTATCGGATCAACGGCGCCGCGCGTTTTTACCAACCGATCTGGAAGGGTGTCGGAGGACGTCTCTTTGGCAAAGTCGGCTACATTAAAAGTCTCGGCGATCGCAGTGTTCCGCTCTATGAGCGCTACCTGCTCGGCGGCCCCAATTCGATGCGCGGCTTTAACTTCTGGACCGTGGGCCCGAGTCTGCGCATTCCAACCGGTCCCACCTCCGGCGACGCCCGCTTCGTCTACGGCGGCAATAAAATGGTGCAAATGAACGCCGAAATCGAAGTCCCATTATACGAGCCGGCTGGATTGAAGGCCGTGGCATTTGTCGACGTCGGCAATGCGTTTGCCGAAGACGAGCCGTTCTCGGCCCGCAATCTGCGCAGCAATTACGGCATGGGCTTACGCTGGCTGTCTCCACTCGGTCCGCTGCGTTTCGAATGGGGCTTCCCGTTCAAACGGCGCGACGGCGAGGCACGGACCGTCTTTAACTTCACTATCGGGGAATTCAACTAAGCGGGGCCGACATGCGCAAGCGCACCCGCCAAGCCACACCGGAGCCTGAACTCAGAACCACTGCGCCAATAGTGGAGCTGCGCGATCCCGACGAGACCTCTCGCGCGCTGGTCCCGCTCGACCCATTGGCGCGCTATTTGGGCGAAGTGCGCCGCTATCCGTATCTCACGGAAGCGGAAGAACGCGCGTTGGCGATCCGCGTCCGTGAGCACGGCGACGTCGACGCCGCACGCCAATTGGTGCAGTCGCATTTGCGGTTAGTGGTCAAGATCGCGATGGAATATCGGAGCGCGTATTACAACTTAGTCGATCTGATCCAAGAGGGGAGCGTCGGCTTGCTGGTGGCCGTCCGCAAATACGACATCGAAAAAGGCTCCCGACTCTCATATTATGCGTCGTTGTGGATTCGGTCATATATCTTGAAGTATATCCTCGATAACTTTCGCCTGATGAAGATCGGGACCACGAAGGAGCAGCGCAAGTTATTCTTTAACTTAGTGCAGGAAAAGCAGCGGATGGAGGCGCTGGGATTCAAACCGGATGCCCGGTTATTGGCCGGTCGTTTAGGGGTCACGATCAAGGCCATCGAGGAAATGGGTCGACGCCTCGAGCAGCCGGAATTGGCGCTCGATGCGCCGGTTGGTCACGAATCCAAGTCGGCCACGTTCGGCGATTTCGTCGCCGACAACGACGTGCCGATCGACGAAAAACTCGCGCAACAAGAATTTAAGGATGCGCTGGCCGAGCAGCTGCAAAGTTTCGTGCACCAATTGAAACCGAGAGACGCGCAGATCTTCCAAGAGCGGCTGTTGGCGGAAGTTCCCAGGACTTTACAAGAGATCGCGGATGAATATGGTATTACCAAGGAGCGGATCCGCCAGCTAGAAGCCAGACTCGTCGTGAAGCTGCGCGAACATTTAATGAAGGCCGGAATACAGGGGACTGGTGGCTAGTGACTGGTGGCTGGTAAAAAACGTACGAGTCAAAGTAGTAACACTGGGCGAAAAGCCCAGTGAAAGCGACCTATATAAAGGAGCACGACCACCAAGCCCGAGGCAACACGAGGGCCCCCCGAGTGGCCGATATTATGTAACATGGCGGCCGTAAGCGGACCCCATACGCCCCTTGGCGGCCGCCATGTTACATAATATCTCTTATGCGACGTAATATAGTAACCAAGCCGGACCTCGACGCCACCCTCAGTGGAGCCCTTGACCGTGGGGTCAGCCGACTGCTCTCGCACCAAACCCCAGATGGCTACTGGTGGTATACGCTCGAGGCCAACGAATCGATCGGTGCGGAATATATCTTCCTTGAACATTGCCTCGGCATCCGCACTGCCGGCACATGGGAGCGACTCAGCGCCCGAATGTTGAGCGAACAACATGAAGACGGCAGCTGGCCACTCGCATACGGCTGTCCCGGCGATCTGAACGCCACGTTAGAATGTTACGTCGCGCTGCGGATGACCGGCCATGCGCCCGAGTCCGCACCGTTATTGCGCGCTCGGCAGTTCATCGTCCGCAATGGCGGTTTGGAACAGGCCCGCGTCTTCACCCAGATCCATTTCGGCCTACTCGGCCTCGTCCCGTGGACACGTCCGCCGGCGATGCCGGTCGAAATTATGCTGTTGCCCAGCTGGGCCCCGTTTTCGATCTATTCGTTCTCCAGTTGGGCGCGGGCTTGCATCGTCCCAATCCTGGTCGTGATGGCGCGCCATCCAGTCTACCCACTGCATCTCCCGCATTTAGTCGCCGAACTGGTGGCCGATCCCGCAGCCGCCGACGCGACCCGGGAACCGCGCGGCGATATTTGGCGGGAATTTTTCCACTGGGTCGATCGGATGCTGAAGCTCACGCAGCCGGTCGTCAAGCGATTGCCAACCAAGGAAATGGCGCTGGATCGCGCCATTGAATGGGTCCGCACCCATTTGGCCCGCACCGAAGATATTTTCCCCGCGCTCGCGTTTGGCGCGTTGGCGCTGCGGGCGATGGGCCTCCCGGTGACCGACCCGAGCATCACGAAGGCGTTGCGGGCGCTGCAACGCTTCCAACACACCTATGCCGGTCCCCTCCCCGCGCTGCCCTGCCCTGATCCGCAACTCGATCCCGACGAACGCTGGCGCTACGAACGTTCGCGCATCGTGTCGGACGCGCCGCAGTTGCACCAGCAGTGCTGCATTTCGCCGGGTTGGGACACGCCGTGGGCGCTGTGTGCGTTGCGCGCGGCCGGCGTGACACCGCGCCATCCGGCGATTGCCAAGGCCTGCACGTGGTTGCTGCAGCAACAAGTCGTCGGCTGTCACGGCGATTGGCACAAGAAAAACCCGGACGGTATCCCCGGCGGATGGTCGTTTGAATTCGAAAACGATTACTTCCCCGATATCGACGACACGCTGCAAATTATTCTCGCCCTCGAGGGCCAGCGGGATGCGGAGTCGGCGGTAGAACGCGCGTTGCGCTGGTGTCTCAGCATGCAAAACGACGACGGCGGATTCGCCGCGTTCGACAAGAACAATTCGCTCGCGTTGGTGAACAAGATCCCGTTTGCCGATCACGGCGCCTGTCTCGATCCGTCGACGCCCGATATCACCGGCCGGATGTTGTTGTTACTGGCGCGGCGTGGCTACACCGGACGCGACCGCGTGGTGGCCCGCGCGTTAACATATCTCAAGAAGACCCAAGAAGCGGATGGGTCCTGGTTTGGCCGTTGGGGCGTGAATTATCTTTACGGGACGTGGGCGGTCCTCAGCGGATTCGCCGCCCTCAGCCATCCGACCCAATCGCGCGAAGTGACGCGGGCCCTCCACTGGCTGCGCGCGGCGCAACAAGACGACGGCGGGTTCGGCGAATCGGTTGCGAGCTATCCGGAGAACGGCTACGTCGCGGCGCCGAGCGCTCCGTCCCAAACCGCATGGGGTTTAATGGGCCTGCTCGCCGCCGGCGCCGCGGCGAGCGACGCGGCCGTCCGTGCCGCGCAGTTTCTGTTAGAGCGACAACAGCCCGACGGCGGCTGGGACGAACGCGCGTTTACCGGCACCGGCTTCCCCGGCCACTTCTATCTCCGCTACCACGGCTATCGTCACTTCTTCCCCGTCTTGGCGCTCGCGAAATATCGGGCAGCCATATCTTTGGCTTGACCAAACCGTATTTGGTCGTTACGCTGTCTGTATGAGTTCCCGACCGACGTTGCGCAAAAAGACGCTGTTATTGCCGCAAGATGTCCTGACGCAGGCCCAGGCCTTTCTCAAAGTCCGCACGGAACGGGAAACGGTGATCCGCTCGCTGGAAGAAGTCCTGTGGCGGCGTCACTTGCAATGTTTCTTAGCACGACGCCCGTGGAAAGGCTTCCGTCTCACTCAGCGCGATCTGGCCCGGATGCGTCGGGAGTAACACGTGTATCTGATCGACACTTCGGCCTGGATCAATTTTCTCCGCAAGCGCGATGATCGCTTAGTGCCGTTTCTGGAAAGTCGAACGGCAGCCCATACGGATATTGTGGTTTTCGAGCTGTTGTCAGGCATTCCGAGTGCTGATCAATCGGAACTGAACCGTTTTCTCGCACTGTTCGCGTCGCTCCCGCTGACACAGGCTGCCGCGCTCAAAGCCGCAGCGGTCGCCAGCACGATGCGTCGTGCCGGCACGCGCCCTCAGACCACGGACATGTTAATCGCCGGCGTCGCTTTGATTCACGATGCGACTCTCATCCATCGCGACAGCGATTTTGAACGGATCAAGCGGTATTGCCCCTTATCGACGATTGAACTGTGAGCGCATCGCATCGGACACCATCACGATTTCCCCTTCCGCTCTCGCGGGCGCAGCCGGATGCGGGCTTCGATTTCGAGTTCGTGGTCGCGGAATAAATTCTTGGCCAGTTGCACGACATCGACACTCTGAAAGGCGCGCTGGATCTCGTGACGGATCAGTTTGAGGATCTCGTGTTTTCGTTTGTCGACTTGCGCCAGCACAAACGCGGTGGCGTCGCGTGGCAGGCTCAGCTCCTGGATCGCCTTGCGGACCCCTTCTTCAGTCATCCAGAGCGCGCCGACACCCATGCGGATCAGCTTACTGAGTCGACCAGGGGCATCGCGCTCGCTCATTGGCGTCCCTTTGTTTTGCGCGGGCGGCCGGTTTTCACTTTCGCCTCCGCGCGCGCTTTAAAGGCCGCGAGCGTCGCGGGGAGATTCCCTTCGACCAGGGCGTTTGTGACCATTTTCGGCACCAGCATCCCGAGTCCGATATCGACCGTGTACGTCGCTTCCGTGCCACCGTTGGCGGTCTTCAATGCCCAGCTGCCATCGTTACTGCGCATGAATTGGCCTTGGACCAAATGCCAGCGCACGCCCTGCGGCGGTGCGAGTTGCATCCGCAACGTGTAGTGGATCGTGGTCATCAGTTGGAGGCGAAACTCCACGTCTTGGCAATCGCCGTCGGTCCGCACCACACGTGCCGACGTGACATCGCTTAAGAATTCCGGATAGGCGGCGAAATCCGTAATGACCGCAAATACCCGCTCGATTGGGGCATTAATCAGTATCGTCCGTGTCACACTCGCCATAGGGGGCCTCGCATAATACCCCATCTGCGTCGTTGCCCGACAAGCCGCGATCCTCACGTACAACCGAGTACGCTCCGGTCGCGGCTTGCCGGGCGCCTCGCATCTGGGGCATTCTTCAAGGCCCCCGACAGATAGTTACGTATTCGGAATGCGACTCTTATGATGGCATTCGATATACCGGACCGTCCCGGTCTTGCCGCGCATCACGACGGAGTTCGTTTCATAGCGGATGCCGCCTAAGAACCGCACGCCTTTCAAGAAGTCGCCGTCCGTGACGCCGGTCATCGAGAACACGACCGGGCCGCGCGCCAAGTCCTGCAGCGTATAGACACGGTTCAAATCCGTGATGCCCATTTTTTTGGCCCGCGCCCGTTCGTCGTCGTTGCGGAAGATGAGTCGGCCTTGAATGTCGCCGCCCATACACATCAGCGCAGCGGCCGCCAACACCCCTTCCGGCGCCCCACCGATCCCCATCAGCAAGTCGACGCCGCGCGACGGACGACAGGTCGCGATTGCGCCGGAGACATCGCCGTCCGGGATCAGCTTGATCCGCGCTCCGGAGCGACGCACTTCCATGATCAGGTCTTCGTGGCGCGGGCGATCGAGAATGACCACGGTCAAATCTTCGACGCCGCACCGCTTCGCCTTCGCGATCCGCTTCAAATTTTCCGTCGGCGTCGCTTCCAAATTGATCAGGCCTTTTCCGGCCGGCCCGACGGCGATCTTGTCCATATAGACATCCGGCGCATTGAGGAATCCGCCGCGTTCCGTGGCTGCAATGACGGCGCTCGCGTTGTTGCCGCCGCGCGCGGTGATCGACGTGCCTTCCAGGGGATCGAGTGCAATGTCCAACTCCGGACCCTTGCCGGTGCCGACTTCCTCGCCGATGTACAACATCGGGGCCTCGTCGCGTTCCCCTTCACCGATCACGATACGTCCGCGGATCTCGAGCATATTGAGTCGGTCGCGCATCGCATTCACGGCGACTTGGTCGGCCTCGCGTTCGTTGCCGCGGCCCATCAAGCGTGCGGCCGCGATCGCGGCGGCCTCGGTGACTCGTACCAATTCTAACGCCAAGTTGCGGTCGGTGAGTGTGGTCGTGTCCATAAAACGCTCCTTCAGTTTGCGTAAGCAGTGCCGCAGCAAGTGCATGCTCACTCCTCACGCGTTTTCGCTCGGATCCACTGGGATTCCGCCATATAGGAACTGCGCACAAAAGGGCCGGAGAAGACGTGCCGAAACCCGAGCGCTGCACCGAATTGTTGATACTGCGCGAATTGCGCGGGTGGGACAAATTCTGCGACCGGGTAGTGCTGTGCCGTCGGCTGGAGATATTGGCCGATCGTGACGACGTCGCAACCGACGTCGCGCAAATCGCGCAGCGCCTGTTCCATCTCGGTCGGCGATTCGCCCAGCCCGACCATCAGGCCGGATTTCGTCATGGTCTGCGGGAACAAGGTCTTGAAATGTTGCAACACGGCCAGCGAGCGATCGTAGCGGGCCTTGCTGCGAATCTGTGGCGTTAAGCGCCGCACGGTTTCCAGGTTGTGATTAAAGATGTCGGGTGCGGCGACACCGACGATTTGCAGGCAATCCGTGCGGTCGTGAAAATCGGGCACTAACACTTCGATCGTCGTAGATGGCGTGGCGGCACGAATGGCGTGGATCGTCGCGGCGAAATGGGCGGCGCCCTCATCCGGGAGATCGTCGCGCGCGACCGACGTGACGACCACGTGATGCAGCCCCATGGCGGCGACTTGTTCCGCGACGTGGCGCGGTTCATCCGGATCCAACGGCGCGCCGCGCCCATGTTGCACGGCGCAGAAGCGACACGCGCGAGTACAGACCTCGCCGCAGATCATGAACGTGGCCGTGCCGCGCGAAAAGCATTCGCCGATATTGGGACAGCGCGCCTCTTCACAGACGGTCGTCAAGCGTCGTGCCCGCAAATGGCTCTTCAACGCGTGGATGGCCTGGTAATCCCCCGCCGATTTTTTCAACCACGGCGGAAGGCGGCCGATCCGGCCTTGTGGGGCGTTAGGCTGCGTCACGAAGCGCCTCTTAGTCGCGAACGTGCGGTGCGTCAATGGAAAGCGGCTTTCTCCTAGTGACTGGTGAAGCGGGCTGGCAAGTCGATTCAGCGCCCACATTTGCCGCGTATCGTGCTGGCGTAGTGATGGGCCACGCAGCGGACGGGATTGTCCGCTAAAAAAAGCCACTGCGAACATGTGGCTTCGAGGGCCTGGCGGAAACGGTTTTGCGCCTCGGCATCGGATTCGCAATGGAGATCGACCGACAATGTCGCTTCGCCGAATTTTTGTCTGAACGTATAGCTGCCAAATTCTGAATCGGAGTATTCCTTGTCTCCGCTGTCTTCTTTCACAACACCGTTCTCCATCAGGAACGACCCATGGCTCGAGGAAGTTGTGATCGTACAGCCGATCCCAGCGAGGCAGACTAGAGCCGCCCAACGCGTCAGTCCAATAGCGATTGGATCGACAGGCCGTGCTGCGGCGCGACCGACACTCCGTCGTCCCGACGGAGATGCCAGCATCGTGAAATGCGATCCGCGCGGATTTGGCGCCACCGCGGTCCCAACTCCCTCAGACCGCCGAGTCCGTGCCGCGTGCACTGCATGCACGCCATTCCGAAACACTCGAATATTGCCCATATGCCCTGCCCTCCTTCGCTCCCATTATCGGCCGCATGCTGAATAAGTTGCGTGGAGAGATATCTGCGTGATCCATCACCCCACCTGCCCTAATTGCAGCCGCTCGCCCCAGTGGGCGATGACGGCGGTGCGGAGAGCGGGGTTGGCGGCGAGCGTCGGGTCGTCGTGGATCAGTTGGAATGCGGCGTCACGGGCCTCGCGCAGGACGTCGGCGTCTTCGAGCAACCGCGTGACACGAAAACCGGGGAGACCCGATTGGCGAGTGCCGAGGAATTCGCCGGGACCGCGCAGCCGCAGATCCTCTTCGGCTATCCGGAAGCCGTCGGTCGTTTCACACAAGACTCTCAAACGCGCATAGGCCTCGTCGCCCAAGCGATTACTGCTGACGAGAATGCAATACGATTGATGCATGCCGCGTCCCACGCGGCCGCGGAGTTGATGCAATTGCGATAATCCAAAACGTTCCGCGTGCTCGATCACCATTACCGACGCATTCGGGACGTCGACGCCCACTTCCACTACTGACGTCGTCGCGAGGATCTGCGCGTCACCCGACTTGAAGGCTTGCATCACGGCGGCCTTTTCGTCGGTCTCCATTCGGCCGTGCAGCAGGGCCACGCGATAGGTCGGGCCAAAGGCCACCGTCAGTTCAGCCGCCATATCCGTGGCGTTTTTCAGATCCACTTTTTCGCTTTCGGCGACTAACGGATAGACGACGTAGGCTTGGCGTCCGCGGGCCAGTTCTTTGCGCATCCCGTCGTACAAGCGCACGCGCTGCACTTCAGTGTAGTGCTTCGTGACGATCGGCGTGCGGCCGACCGGCAATTCATCCAACACCGACGTGTCGAGGTCGCCGAAATAGGTCATCGCGAGCGTCCGCGGAATCGGCGTGGCCGACAGGACCAACAAATGTGGGCACGTTGCCTTTTGGTGCAACACGAAACGCTGCATCACACCAAAGCGGTGTTGCTCGTCGATCACGATCAGTCCGAGACGCGCGAATTGGATATCGTCTTCCAGCAATGCGTGTGTCCCGATCAGCAACGGCAATTCCCCGGCGCCCAGCTGCGCGACGATTTGGCGCCGTTCCGCCGTGCGGGTCTTGGCCGTCAGCAGCGCCAACGGGATCCCGAGTTGGGCACACCACGGAGTCAGCGTCTGCCGATGTTGTTCGGCCAAGATCTCAGTCGGGGCCATAAACGCAACTTGCCAGCCGGCCGCGATCGCCTGCACACAGGCCCCAGCGGCAACGGCGGTCTTGCCGCTGCCGACATCGCCTTGCACTAAGCGTTGCATCGGACGGCCGGATTGTAAGTCGGTCGCGATTTCGGACCAGACGCGCCGTTGCGCCACCGTCAGCGTGAACGGGAAACAGCTGCAGAGCGCGGTTTCGCGGGCTGGGTCCCACGGGATGCGCGCGGCGCTCCGTTGTTCCACTTGGGCACGCCGCAACGCGAGGCCCAGTTCAAGCAACAGGGCCTCTTCAAAAATGAGTCGTCGGTGCGCGGCACTGCGACGCGCGTTCAACGCGGCAACATCCGTGGTTGCCTCGGGAAAATGCAGCGCCTCCAGCGCCTCGCGTCGACCGATCAGTTGATAGTGGTCCGCCAACGCTGGCGGGAGCGGGTCCGTCAGCTGCGGGGCAAAACGGTCCCAGGCGACCGCGACGATCTTGCGCACGAGGCGCTGGCTGACCCCTTCGGTCAACGGATAGACCGGCAACAGGCGTGCCGCCGTGTTGGCGTCGGTGCCGTCGTCGACGGCTTCAATTTCTGGATGAATGAACTGTTTGACGCCGCCGAACTGCGTGACCTCGCCGTAGAGCAGGACCCATTGGCCGACCGGGAGGATGCGTCGCAAATAGTCCTCGCGAAAATGAAACCACTTGGCCACTACTGGGCCGCTCCCGTCGTCGCACAACACCTCGAACACCGGCCGCCGTTGTCGGCCGATCACGCCGGCCCCGCACGATCGGACCCGCGCGAGCACGCTGCGCTCCGGTCCCACCGCCACATCTCCGGTGCGGTCAATCTGACGACGGTCGATATAGCGATGCGGCAAGTGCCACAACAGATCGGCGACAGTGCGGATTTCCAGACGCAGGAGCCGTGCCGCAAGCCCAGGACCGACCCCTTTCAGATATTGCACCGGGGTTGAGAGGTCCTGCACTCGCGGCGGAAAGTTAGTCGCCGTTGAGGACGGTAAATTCTGTACGGCGGTTTTTGGCACGGCCTTCGACGGTGTTGTTGTCGGCGATCGGACGCGACTTGCCGTAACCGGCCGGCATGAGGCGACTCCCTTCGATCCCCTTCTTGATCAAGTAGGCCACTACGGCCCGGGAACGTTGTTCGGAGAGTCGCTGATTATATGCATCGCCGCCGATTCCATCGGTATGGCCTTCCACGCGGACTTGGCGAATCCCGGCGTGACGGCGCATCAGTTCGGCCACATCGTCAAGGATCGGGTACGAGACCGGACGGATTTCGCTCGAGTTAAACGCGAAGTGGATCTTTTGGCTGATGACGATTTTTTCTTCGACCTGCACATTGACGACTTCCTTGATCTTGACGATCTTCGGGGTCGGATAGCTGACGCCCAAGATGGCACGGGCTTGTGGGGCACCAACACCGCGCGTAATCCCGCCGCCGCCCATTAATGTGATCGCCAGTCCACGCGCCGCCGGCGCGCGTTGCGGAGTCCACTGAACGCCGCCGAGGATTTCCAACGGCGTCTGCGTGGACACTTTGAACGCGCTCTTCGCGACCGTTTCCACGAGCCCTTCACCCAAGATGGCCCATTCATCGGTGATCTTCACGCGCCCGCCGATCCCGAAACGGAGCAGATCGTCGATCACTGCGCTGGCGTTGCCGGCGAAATATTGGTTTTGTCCGGCCACAAATTGATACCCGAGGTTCGCGCCCAACCACAGACGATCGTTCGGGTTGGCTTCCAGCGCAACAGTCACACCCGGCGTCCAGCGCTCGCCACTGATGAACGTGCCCCGGCGACCGCTGGCGAAGACGAAATGCGGCACGACCGCAATGCCGAAGTTATAGCGTTCGATGTCGAGCAAGCGGAATTTGGTTTCGAGACGGATGTCGCCCAGCCCCGCTTTTTGCTGCTTGGCGGCAGCGCCACCGGTCAGCAGTTGGGTGTTCGGGTCGAAGTAGACTTGCCAAAACGTGACGGGCACGGATGCGCCGACGGTAAACCAATCGGTGATTCCGTACGAACCGACCGCAGTGCCGGAGAGTTCGTCACGGACGATGTCGAAGCGAACACCGGTCGCGGTGTTGCGCAATTGCAACGGACGGCGTCCGTAGTTGAGATAAAATCCGACGGCCCAACGGCCTTTCAGCAGCGTCTCCGCATCGTGGACGCTCATGTACCGACCGGTGTCCGTGGCGGGATCGAATAGCGAGTGGTCCGGACGCGGATCGCGAGCGGCCTGCGCAGTCAGCGGAAGCATGCCGATGAGACTCAAGATCAGCGCCCTACTCCACATCCCCCACCGTGTTTGTCGCATGTTCCGCCTCCTTAGACCGTTCCGAAAATTTCTCGGCGCATAATAGTGAGCGACTCCTAAATGTCAATCCGACACCGTCACAAAAGGGCGAATCTTTTCTAATACGCGCGGACCGATGCCCGAAACGGCCAGCAACGCGTCGCTGGTGGCGAACGCGCCATGCTGCGCGCGGTGTTGCACAATCCGTTCGGCCAATGCCGGACCGATGCCTGGCAGCAACGCCAACGCCGCGGCGTCGACGTGATTGATGTCGAGACGTTGCCCCAACAAGATTTGCGTCTCGGGGCGCGTCGCCGCGTGAGTTGGCAGTGTGTAGGCCTGCGGCAGTGGCGTGGCGGCCGGCGGCCACCACAGTGTGCCGGCCACCGCAACGGCCAACAGCGTCGTCGCGGCCAGTAACGGCGACACGGAGGCCGGCCGAGCGCAGCTCATGGCTGCCTCGCCGCGTCCAGACCGAACGCGTGATGCAACGCGTTCACGGCCGTGCGCATTTCGTGCATGTCGACGACCACGGAGACCTTAATTTCAGACGTGGAAATGAGTTGGATGTTGATCCCGGCCGCGGCCAACACATCGAACATCCGCGCCGCAACGCCGGCGTGGGAACGCATCCCGATCCCGATAATCGAGATCTTCGAGACATCGCCGGCCGCTTGCACTTGGCGCGCGCCGATCTCCCGAGCTGCGGCTTCGCTGACCTGCATCGTCTTTTTCAAATCTTCCTTCGCAACCGTGAACGCCAACTCCGACTCCCCCGCCTCGTTCTTCGTCTGGACGATCATGTCGACATTGATATTGGCGCGGGCCAATGGCTCGAACAGCCGTGCCGCCAGACCAGGTCGGTCGGGGATTTGCCGCACCGCGATCTTCGCTTCGTTAACGGTGTACGTCACAGCCGAGACCAAAGTAGCTTCCACACGCGGATCATCGGTTGTGACACACGTCCCCGGATCAGATGTTTCGATCGCGGAGCGGACGTGGAGCGGGATTGCGAAGCGGGCCGCAAGCTGCACGGAGCGCATTTGCAGCACTTTTGCGCCGGCACCGGCCATTTCGAGCAGTTCTTCGTACGCCATCCGTTCAATTTTGCGCGCCTGCGGACAGACATTTGGATCGGTGGAATAAATGCCGTCCACGTCGGTGTAAATTTCGCACTGCTCGGCGTGGCAAGCCGCCGCAACTGCGACGGCCGAGGTGTCGGAACCGCCGCGCCCCAACGTGGTAATCGCGCCGTTCTCGTCGACGCCTTGAAAGCCGGGCAGTACCACGACGTGCCCCGCTTCCAATGCCTGCAAGATGGGCGTCGTCTGGATCCATTGAATGCGCGCGCGGCTAAACACGCCGTCGGTGAGGATCGGGAGTTGATAGGCCAAAAAGGAGCGCGCTCGCACTCCGCTCCGTTCCAATGCGCACGCCAACAGACCGACGGTCACTTGCTCCCCGGTGCTGACGACGACATCGGCTTCGCGTTCGTTCGGTTCCGGCGCTACGGCCTGGACCAGGCCGAGCAGTCGATCGGTTTCCCCCGCCATTGCGGAGACGACGACGACGACGCGATGCCCCGCCGCGCAAGTCGCCGCAACGTGCGCGGCGACCCGTCCGATCCGCTCCACTGAGCCGACCGACGTGCCGCCATATTTTTGTACGATCAGCATGATCTGTTATTTCGCCGGCATTTCGGTGACGAACAAGCGTTCCACCACTTCATACGTATCGGGATCGATGTAGCGATCTGCGGCGCTGATCCCGGTCCCCTCGACCATGGCTTGATGGATCACCACGTCGGCGTAGTCTTCCAAACGGATCTTACTCTGCAACTCCGGCCGATCGCGCAACACCGGTTGGAGGATCCGTTGCACCGGCACCGCGATCCGTTGCACGCGATACCCGCGCTGCTCATAGAATTCAATGAAATCCTGTAATGAGTTCGTGGCCAAATAAATCTTCGCGTCCGGGACCCGCCCCATATCGCCGCCGTAGGCCTCGGCCATCTTTTCCTTTAGACGTTGCGTTAAGTCCTCGGCCATAAACGCACCCGGCGGGATCGGTGGCGGCTTGCTGGTCGCTAAATCGGTCAGCAGCTCGTCCGGTTCCGGCGTGGTCGGGAGCCGCACCGGTGGTTTCACCGGCGGCGTCGGCTCGTGTTTCGCGACGGTAACGGGCGGTTTCACTGGTGGGGTCGGTGGGGGCGGCGGCGGCTCCGGCTGCGGGAGTTGCAACACCAACGCCGGACTTTCCACCGTTGTCACCCGATCCCGCCCCGCCCACGGACAGCCGGAACAGGAGGGAAGGAGGGAAAGGCAAAGTGCAAAATGCAAAATGCAAAGTGCAAAATGACGGATCGGGGTCCGCCAATTTTGCATTTTGATTTTTGCATTTTGCATTTTGCAATACCCGCCATTACCCCCGCTTCGGCGTCACCTTATGGACCGCAAACCCCGCCGCATCGATTCGCTCGCACCGGCACAGCCGGATGCTCGCTAAAGTCGGGGGAAGCCCCGCTCCCCCCGACCCCCCCCATCTTAGGGGCGTTTCGGCCCCACTTTATGCACGGCAAACCCTGCCGCATCTTCGACGGCTTCTTTTACCACTTCGCTCAAGGTGGGGTGGGAGAAAATGGTGTGGGCGACGTCTTCGACGCTCAGGCGCTGCTGGATCGCGAGACAGAGTTGCTGTCCGAGATCCGTGGCCTCCGCACCGATCACATGGCCGCCGAGCAGCACGCCATTTTCATCGGTGTAGACTTGGGCCGCGCCGTCGGTTTCACCGGCGCACAGGGCCTTGCCGACCGCGGCATAGGTAAAGCGGCCGGTTTTGTAGCGCACGCCGGCGGCTTGTAGGCCTTTTTCCGTTTCGCCCACCGCGCAGACTTCCGGCGTCGTAAACACGGGACGCGGGACGGCGTGATAATCCATCGTGACGTGACCGCCCAAACAATTCTTGACCGCCACTTCGGCCTCCGCCGATGCGACGTGCGCCAGCATCATCCCGCCGACGACGTCGCCGATGGCGTAGATGCCCGGCACGGTGGTTTGCATCCCGGCATCGACCGGAATGAAGCCGCGTTCATTCAGCAAGCCTAACGCCTCGGCGCCGAGCCCTTCGGTGTATGGTTTGCGTCCCACCGACACCAACACGCGATCTGCCTCGACACGCGTCCCATTCGCCAACGTGGCGGCTGCGCCATTGGTCGTCTCCAGCTGCTCGACCGTGGTGCCGGTGTGCACCGTAATACCGCGCTTGGCGAAGCTGCGCGCCAACGTGCGGCCGATGACTAAGTCTTCGCCGGGCAGCAGACTTTCCGTCGCTTCGACCAGTGTCACTGCGGCGCCGAACGATTGCATCATGCTCGCAAACTCGCAGCCGATAATGCCTCCGCCGATGATCAGGAGTCGCGCCGGGACGTGTTGCCATTCCAACATGTGATCGCTAACCACCACGGTCGTGCCGTCGATCGGCAATCCCGGCAGCGTGCGCCACGTCGAGCCGGTGGCAATGATGATATTTTTCGCCGCCAACGTGTCGCCGTTGACGACCACTTGACCCGCTGCAGGGATGCTGGCCGTGCCGCGAATCAGTTCGACGCCGTGCCCTTTTAACAGCTGCTCCACGCCCCCGCGCAACATCGTGACGATCTTGTTTTTCCGTTCCATCAGCGCGGCCACGTTGATGCCGAGCGCGGCCGGATCGACCCCTTGCACGCCGAATGTCGCCGCATGTCGCACCGCTTCGAGCCGCGTCGCACTGGCAATCAAGGCCTTGCTCGGAATGCAGCCGACATTCAGACACGTCCCGCCGGCGTGGCCCTTTTCGACTACCGCCACGCGTTCCGCCCCATACTGCCGTGCCCGAATGGCTGCCACATAGCCCCCCGGACCCGCGCCCACCACAATCAGATCATAGCTCATAGGTCATCCCTCCCGAATTGAGGCGGCACGAAGTAGCGTGCGCGCCGGAAAAATACCAGGAGAAATATTGGGAAGGCCAGCGGATTGCGTCCGCCCGGAGCTCGTGCTAGGCGCAACGGCAATGCCCCACCGTTCCATCATCCACACCGATCTGCTGGTGCTCGGTTCCGGCGTCGCGGGTTTGAGCCTCGCGCTCAGCGTGGCCGACCAGATGCGCGTCGTCGTGGCCGCTAAATGCGCCGCGGCGGAGACCAATACCAATTATGCCCAAGGCGGCATTGCCGCCGCGTTAGCGGGCGAAGCGGCGATTACAGGACACATCCGCGACACTTGCGAATCCGGCGACGGACTCTGCCACGCGGATGCCGTGCGAACCATCATCCAGGAATCCGCCGCGGCGATCGATCAACTCACGGCGTGGGGCGTCGATTTCGCCCGCACGACGCGCGGTGATTTCGATTTGGCCCGCGAAGGCGGTCATGGCGAACGGCGTATCTTGCATGCTGGCGACCGCACCGGCCACTCCATTCAACAAGCGTTACTGGACCGCGCGATGCAGCATCCGCGGATCACCCTCCTCCCGTTGCATAGCGCCGTCGATTTGATCACCAATCGCACGTTGGCGCGCGCGGCACCGCCGGATGAACGCCCCATGCCGACACACGTCTATGGCGCTTATCTCCTCGATCGCGGACGGAACACGGTGAAGACCATCGCGGCCCGCGCAGTCTGTCTGGCCACTGGCGGGGCCGGCAAGGTCTATCTCTACACCACGAACCCCGATGTGGCGTGCGGCGACGGAATCGCGATGGCCTATCGGGCCGGCGCGGCGGTCGCAAATTTAGAATTCATGCAATTTCATCCGACGTGTCTCTTTCATCCCGCGGCGAAGTCGTTCCTGATCTCCGAAGCGGTGCGCGGCGAAGGCGGGCTGCTGCGATTAGTTACCGGCGAACGTTTCATGGCCCGCTACGACGCCCGCGGCGAACTCGCCACGCGCGACATCGTGGCGCGAGCCATCGACGCGGAGTTGAAACATCACGGCCACGACTATGTCGTGCTCGACATCAGCCATCGACCGGCGGACTTTGTTCGCGAACGCTTCCCGTCAATTTATGCCACCTGTCTGCGTTACGGGATCGACATCACCACGCAGCCGATCCCGGTCGTGCCGGCGGCGCACTATTTGTGCGGCGGTGTCGTCACTGATCTCCGCGCGCGTACCAACCTCGATGGGCTGCTGGCCTGCGGCGAAGTGGCCCACACCGGACTGCACGGCGCCAATCGTTTGGCATCCAATTCGCTGCTGGAAGGCATCGTAATGGCCCGGCGCGCCGCTGAAACTGTGCGTTTACGGCTGGCCGCAGCGCGGCCGGCAGAGCCGGAGATCCCGTTGTGGGACGCCGGCGGCGCCACAGACTCCGACGAAAGCGTCGTCATCTCCCACAACTGGGACGAGATTCGGCGCACCATGTGGAACTACGTCGGAATCGTCCGCTCCGACAAACGCTTAGCCCGCGCCGCCGCGCGGCTGGCGTTGTTGCAACAAGAGATTCAAGAATATTACTGGAACTTCACGGTCACGAACGACTTGATCGAACTGCGCAACATCGCGTTAGTCGCCCAACTGATGGTCCAATGCGCCCAACAGCGCCGCGAAAGCCGCGGCCTCCACTACAACCTCACCACCCCCCAAAAACTCCCCACCGCCGCAGACACCGTATTGCGCCGGTTTGCATAACCATGCACCACGCATGCGTGTGAACATTTTATTCCGCAAGGGGCGGGGAAGCGCCCCTCGGGCCGTTCGCCTCGCGTTACGGCGCTCGACTCACTGAGACCTCGCTCGGTCGGGCTTCAACACCATCGTGCTCCCTCGCTCAGACTCGCCCGATGGGCACTCCCCCGCCCCTTACGGAGCCTCTTTCCACTTTGCAAAGTTTTCTCACTTGGCTCGATTGTCTTGCAAGGACTTCACATCAAACAGCTCTTCCGCTCGCTGAAAGTCGAGTTTCCTGAATTGGTGTTTTGCGGGTTGGGGACTGCTCACAATCCATTCGACTGAGAGTTGATTGCCCTCGGGCGGCCATTTAGTTAACCGCACAAAGGGCACGGTGGGCAGTCCTGCAATATCAAATCGTTTTGCCGGCGCTGGGTGCAACACCCCAAAAACCGAACAGTGGTCGTTGAGCAGTGCAGCAAGGAGCAGCGCTGAAATGCTTTGGCGGCACGGCTCGATGGCGCCATTCTTCGGTCTAATGAATACAGATTCTTGTAAGTGAGTGACCTGCGAAAAACACTCCGTGGGTGAATTGATCGGGACGGATAGGAGCGTATCGCTGAGGAGAGCCGCTTGCGCCGCATGACGGCCAAACAAAACGTCACAACCAGGGTGACTGGTCGCAATAGCCAGGATGCGGGGCATAGGCGAATTCTTAAATTGGGGAGCCTTATCGGAAGCTTTTTGTCGAATTTTCGCCGTGCAGAAATTAAAATCGAAAGTTTCGCCGTTGTCTGGAATGTCATTGTTCCAATCCGACGCTCTGACCACGCTCTCTTCTTCAAGAGCCGTCACTTCCACAAGAAACCGGTTCCCGTTTGTTGTGCAAAGAAAATCAGGGCCGCCAGTTCCTCGTGTTTCATGAGGTTCGACCCTATTGCAGTGCGCTTGGAGGAAAGCAAACAGCGCCGCCTCAGCTCTTCCGGACTCAGGAGCAGCTTTATTGCGGTCGTAGTAAGGTTTAGAGAGATTGGGATAGTATTTGCGAAGATAGGCGCCATATAAGTCGACTGCCGCATCAAGGGTGCTTTCTTCCCACATGTTTCGCCTTTACCCCTACGCCATCAAACCCGCAAGAGTAGCGAAGCAGGCGACTGCACTCCTCAACAGATTTTGTCTATAGGAAATGGGCGACACATTCTCCAGCGGGCCGTTAAGGCAACAGAAAGCCGCGTACGCTGAGGTCTTCATTCAGGTCGGGCCAGTGAATGCCGTAGCCGCCCGGGGCTAATTCAAAATGGTCCAGTTGCTGCCGCGACGCCGTTGCCAGACGCGGGTACCACGCCAGCGGAACGGCGATCTCCCGACCGTCGCTCACTTGCACGCGCATGGCATCATCCGTGAATGTCACACGCACAATACTGGGCAAACGACCATTCGTATCGTTGTCTAGATTTGAAGAGAACATCCGACTCCTGCTTGATTTCGTCGAGGTGACGGTTGGTGAGAGCCTTTGTTCTGCACAATTTTTGATAAATTTCTCCCACCACCATTTCGACAGAATGAATGCTCCAGGGGTAGTAAGAATTGAAAGATATGCGAAAAGCGCAATCGTATCACCATCACCAGCCAAATCCCCAGTTTCTCCGATTGCTCCTAAGATGCCTAATCCAAAAAGAAGTAGCGGTAGCCACAGAACATAAACCCCAACCAACGTAAAATACTCTTTCATAAGGAATCCCCTCCTATCGATGACCAATCGATGACCAAGGGGAAAAATTGGGCCCCGGAAGGGGCGGGGGCGTGACCCTCGGGCGAGTCTGAGCGGGTAAGGACGCCATCGCGCAGCGATGGCCTGGTCCGCGGCAGTCATGTCGGAAACGCAACGCGTTTCCGTCCTTTGTTCAGAGCACTATGGTGTTGAAGCTCGACCGAGCGAGGTCTCAGTGAGCCGAGCGCCGTAACGCGAGGCGAGCGGCCAGAGGGCCACACCCCCGCCCCTTCCGGGGCACCGACTCTTCCAACGAGATTTCCCTTTGTTCCGACTACACATTCTCCAACGGGCCGTTGTAGTCGATGGCTTCTTTGCGCGAGAGGCGGATCTTGCCGCTCTTGCCGTCGATCTCGAGGACCTTCACTACCAACTCATCCCCCTCTTTCAACACCTCCGACACTTCCTTGATCCGCTTCTCGGAAATTTGCGAGATATGCAGCAGGCCATCGGTGCCCGGCAGGATTTCGATGAACGCACCGAACTCGACAATCTTTTGCACGATGCCGCGATAGAACTTGCCAACTTCCGGCGTCGCCGTCACCGACTTCACCATCTTCATCGCGCGCTCGCCCGCGTCTTGATCCACGGCGGCGATCCGCACCGTGCCGTCTTCTTCTACGTCGATCTTCGCCCCCGTCTGTTCCTGGATGCTGCGGATCATCTTGCCGCCCGGGCCGATCAGCGCGCCGATCTTTTCTTTGTCGATCTGCACGGTGCAAATCTTCGGCGCGTAGGTCGAGAGTTCCGGCCGCGGTGCGGCGAGGACCTTGTTCATTTCGCCGAGGATATGCAGTCGGGCCTGCCGCGCTTGCGCCAGCGCCTCGCGCAGGATGGTTTCGGTCAGTCCGGCGATCTTGATGTCCATTTGCAGCGCGGTCACGCCGTATTGGGTGCCTGCAACTTTGAAGTCCATATCGCCGAGATGGTCTTCGTCGCCGAGGATGTCGGAGAGAATTGCATAGCGGCCTTGCTCTAAGATCAGGCCCATCGCGACGCCGGCGACCGGCGCCTTCACCGGCACGCCGCCGTCCATCAACGCGAGGCTGGCGCCGCAGACCGTGGCCATCGAGGAAGAGCCGTTCGATTCGAGGACTTCCGAAACGACGCGGATCGTGTACGGAAATGCGTCTTCCGTGGGGAGGATCGCTTTCACCGCACGTTCCGCCAACGCGCCGTGGCCGATTTCACGGCGGCTGGGGCTGCGCAATGGCTTGGTTTCACCGACGCAAAACGGCGGAAAATTATAGTGGAGCATGAAGCGTTTGAAATATTCGCCGGTGATGTTGTCGATGAGCTGTTGATCGTCCGACGTGCCGAGCGTGGTCGTGGCCAACGCTTGGGTCTCGCCGCGGGTAAAGAGCGCGGAGCCGTGGGTCCGTGGCAGCAAACCAACGCCGATGCTGATCGGGCGGACGTCCGTGGTGGTCCGGCCGTCGATCCGGCGCCCCTCTTGCAAGATCATTTGGCGCATTTGCGTGCTCTTCAGCCCTTCGTACGCCGCATCGACTTGTTGTGCGAGTCCGGTAGTGTCGTCGGTCGGGACCAAAGCCGTCTTCAGTTCGGTGGCGATCTGGCCGAGTCGTTCATAGCGCGTCTGCTTGTTAGCGATCGTCAGCGCCTCTTTCACTTTGCCTTGGGCCGTGGTCCGGACTTGATCGGTCAACGCGGCCGTCGTGGTATCTTCAGTGACCGCCCACTTCGGCTTGCCGCATTGCCGTTGCAGATCTTCTTGCAGATCGAGCAACACTTGCATTTGCTGATGCGCGAACAAAATGGCGCGGAGCATTTCTTCTTCCGGCACCTCTTTCGCGCCGCCTTCGACCATGACGATCGCGTCGCGGCTCCCGGCCACAATCAGGTCGAGGTCGCTCTCCGCCATTTGCGACGGCGTCGGGTTGCAGATCAGTTGGCCGTTAATGCGTCCAACACTTACGCCGGCAATGGGGCCCAAGAACGGGATCGGCGAGAGGAGTAGCGCCGCCGAGGTGCCGGTCATCGCTAAGATGTCGGCGTCGTTTTCGGCGTCGCATGAAAGGACGGTCGCCATGATCTGGATGTCTTTGTGCCACGATTCCGGGAACAACGGCCGGATGGGGCGATCGATGAAACGGCTGGTCAGGATTTCTTGTTCGGTCGGCCGCCCTTCCCGCTTGAAGAAACCGCCGGGGATCTTGCCGGCCGCGAACGTCTTTTCGATGTAGTCGACCGTCAGCGGCAGGAAGTCGCAACCGACGCGTGGCGTTTCCTTGCCGCACGCGGTGACAAGCACGATGGTGTCGCCGTAACGAACGGTGACCGCGCCATGGGCCTGTTTGGCCATCAGGCCGGTTTCGATGGTGAGCGGGCGCCCCGCAAAGGTCGTTTCGACTCGGTACGTCATAATGTTCTCCTAGTTTGAGTACACTTGCAGTCGCGCGGCATCGTGACGAGATACACCCGTACCCCACTGACGCCATCGCACGACGCGAAATGGTCTTGCTTCATTTGAGTATGACTTCAGAAGTGGCTGCTGCGGAAATGGCCTGATAACTTTATTGACCGGCGGCACTAGCCAAGCCACCGTCGACCAACAAAATTATCAGCGCACGCACCGAAACAACTACTTCCGAAGGCCTAATGCTCCCAACACCCGCTGATACCGCTCCCGACTTGTTTGGCGGAGATAGCTCAACAACTTGCGTCGCTGCCCGACGATTTTGAGAAGGCCGTGGCGCGAGCCGTGGTCCTTTTTATGTTTTTCAAAATGGGCGTTTAGTTGGCTGATCCGTCCCGAAAGGATGGCGATTTGGATCTCCGGCGAGCCGGTGTCGCTGGGATGGGTGCGAAATTTGCTGATCAACTCCTGCTTTTTTTCCATATGTTCGCTCACAGTGGGGCCCCGCTAACACGCCCCTTCATGGGTTGTCAAGAAGCAGCCCTATTTGCTCGCTTCTGTAAGGCCTCGGCTACGCTCTTGAGGATGGTGTCCCGCGCCGTTGCCATCGGTCCCGACAGCATGCAACCGGCCGCGTGTTCATGCCCTCCGCCGTCGTATTTCGCGGCGATGACCGCGACGTCGACTTCGCGCTTGGAACGGAGACTGGCCTTCCAGCGTCCGTCCGGCAGTTCTCGCAGCAATATGGCCACTTCAACACCCGCAATCGAGCGCGGGTAATTCACAAAATCTTCCGCATATTCGGGGAGCGCTTCGGCCTCCCGCAACATGTCTTGGCTTAAAAGGATCGTGGCCACGCGCCCTTGCACACTCAGTTCCAAGGTCTCTAAGGTCAGACGGAGCAAATGGAGCACCGCCGGGTGGTGTTGTTCAGTCAGCGCGGAGGCGACTTGCCATGGGTCAGCCCCGCGCGCCACCAATTCGGCCGCTAATTGAAAGACGGCCGGCGTCGCGTTCGAGTAGCGGAATTGGCCGGTGTCTACCACCAACGTGCAATACAACAGCGTCGCGAGTTCCGGCGTGGTCGGGACCCGCATCCGTTGCAGCAGATGGTAGACGATCTCGCCGGTGGCCGCCGCACGCGGTTCAATGCAATGGGTCTCGACGTGTTCGCCGGAGGAGACGTGATGATCGACAATAAACAGCGGGAGGCGCTTCGCCAACTCTGCGATCGGTTCTCCGGCCCGATCCGGTCGGTTGCAATCGGCCAAGATGACGGCATCGATCCCGACGCTCTCGCCCAGCGAACGCACGACGCGGTCGGCATAGGGGAGAAAACGGAGATTGGCCGGAACGCCGTCGGCATTAAAGACCGTGACTCGTTTGCCGCAGTGGATCAGTCCGAGCCCGAGCGCTAACGAGGCCCCGATGGCGTCGCCATCTGGACGGATGTGAGAGGCGATGCAGTAATGCTGATGGCGACTGAAAAAAGCGGTCGCGCGCGCCAGCGCGGTTTCGGTCATGATTCATCCTGTTCGGCCGGGGAGTCGATTTGGAGTTCACGGAGTAAATCGTTAATCCGTTCGCCGTGCTCGATGGCGTCGTCGAAGTGAAACTTGAGCTCCGGGGTAAACTTCAGCGCGATCTGTTCGTTGATGGCGTGTTTCATCAGGCCGGCCGCGTGTTCCAGCGCACGTTGGCACTCGTGGATCGCCGCTTCCGGTCCGCGTAAAAAATAATGGATCCGCGCCAAACGCAAGTCCCGCGCCACTTTCACGCGGGTAATCTGCAAACCGACTAAGCGCGGATCGCTGAAGCGTTCATGGCAGAGCTGCGCGACGATCTGCCGAATTTGTTCCGCAACGCGTGACGCGCGGTCGAATGGACGATGTGGCTGCATCTGGGTGTGCGCTCTCCCTGCCTATAACACTGCGGCGGTTTCTTCCACTTGGAAGGACTCGATCACGTCGCCCGGTTTCAGGTCTTGGAATCCCTCCAGCCCGATCCCGCACTCTTGCCCGTTCGTCACTTCGCGGGCGTCGTCTTTGAAGCGCTTCAGCGAGGCGAGGCGTCCGGTGAAGATCACCACGGAATCGCGCAATAGTCGCGCCTTCGCGGAACGATTGATCAGTCCATCCGCCACTTGGCAGCCCGCAATGGTGCCGATCTTCGAGACTTGGAAGATTTGGCGCACGTCGGCCCGGCCCAAGATTTTTTCGGTGCGTGTCGGTTCCAACAACCCGGCCATGGCCTTCCGCACGTCGTCGATCAGTTCATAGATGATGCTGTATTGTTTGATCTCGATTTGCTCGCTTTGGGCCAACCGCCGCGCCTTCCCATCCGGCACCACGTTGAAGCCGATCACGAGCGCACGCGAGGCCGAGGCCAACAACACATCGCCTTCGGTGATCCCGCCAACCGCACGATGCAGGACTTCCACCGTGACTTTTTCGGTGCCGCTGCGTTCCAGCGCTGCGACGACGGCCTCGACGGAGCCTTGCACGTCGCCCTTCACAATCACGCGCAGCACTTTGGCCTGATCGGCGGCCGTTTGTTTAAAGAGATCTTCCAGGCTCGCGCGACCCGATTTAGCCAATTGGCTTTCGCGCTGCTTCCGCGTTCGGGTCTCGATCACGACCTTGGCCGCGCGTTCATCCGCGGCCTCGACGAGTGGATCCCCCGCCACCGGCACGGCATCCAGCCCTAAGACTTCGGCGGCACAGCCAGGACCTACGGAGTCGATCGGCTCACCCCGTGGATTCACTAACGCCCGTACTCGTCCCGACGCGGTGCCACACACCACAGTCGCCGCGCGCCGCAACGTCCCGGACTGTACCAAGATCGTCGCGACCGGACCTCGACCGCGATCGAGCCGCGCCTCGATGACGCGGCCTTCCGCCATCCCGGCGGGATCGGCGCGCAGTTGGAGCACTTCCGCTTGCAACAGGATCATTTCCAACAGTTGATCGATGCCTTGCCGACTCTTGGCGGAGGTCGGGACCAAAATCGCGTCGCCGCCCCAATCTTCCGCCACCACGCCGTGTTCCGAAAGTTCCCGTTTGACACGGTCCGGATTCGCATCGGCCTTATCCATTTTATTCACGGCCACGATGATTGGCACGCCTGCCGCCTTCGCGTGATTGATCGCCTCGATGGTCTGCGGCATCACGCCGTCGTCTGCTGCGACGACAAGAACGACTAAGTCAGTCACTTGAGCCCCGCGCGCACGCAGCGCGGTAAATGCCTCGTGACCCGGGGTGTCGAGGAACGTAATGAGTCCCTTAGAGGTCTGGACCTGCGAGGCCCCGATATGTTGGGTGATCCCGCCCGCCTCCCCGCCGGCGACGTCGGTCGCCCGAATCGCGTCCAGCAGACTAGTCTTACCGTGATCTACGTGGCCCATCACGGTGACGATCGGGGCGCGGATCGGGAGGATTGTCCCCACCGAAGCCACCGGAGCCACCACTTTCCCCTTGAGCAGCGCCGCTTCATTGATTGCCGTGCGTTCCACTTCGTAGCCATGTTCTTGCGCTAACAACGTGGCGGTGTCGGGATCGATGTTTTGGTTGATCGTCACCATCGTGCCGAGTTGCATGAGTTGGCGGAGCAACTCCGACGCCTTCACTCCCATGGCTTGAGACAGTGCGCTGACGGAAATCGCCTCTTCGATTTTAATAACTTTTTTCTCTGATTTAATCTGCGTAATTTGCGTTTTCTTAAAGTCTTTCCGGAGCGTCTTTTTCCGCTTCAACCCGGTGGGACGAAACACCCGTTCCATTGGATGGGGTTGGGAATATCGGGGGGCCATGACTGGCGGCAATGGTGTCGTGACCGGGAGCACGAGCGGCACTTTGACCGGCACGGCGACCGGCGTCGCAGGAACTACGGGCTCTGCCGTCGGAGCTGCAGTAACGGTCTCTGCCTCTGCGGCTACCACTGGCACCTCGGCACCTTCTTCCAACGGCGCTTCAACCGCCGCTTCGCCGCCGGCTTCGGCATTGACAGAGACTTCATCGACGAAGCGGAACAAACCACCCGCTTTGCGGATGTCTTCCGTCTCCCATTCGGCGCGACTCTTCTTCCGACGTAACGGCTTCCGTAACCGGGCCTCGATTTCGGCCTTGGTCTCGGGCCGGGGCGCCCCCGGAGTGCCGGGACGTGCGACCATCCCAGGACGCTGGGCGCCGGGGCCGGTCAGCGGGATCTTGCTGAGCAGCGATTTGGCTGCGGTCGTCGCTGGCGTAGTTACGGCCGTGCTTTGCACCGCGCCCGCTGGTGGGGCGACTGCCGCTGCGGCGCTGGTCGCCGTCGTTGGCGGCGACATTTCAGTGCCTGCTGTCGCTGTGGCGCCCTGGGCCTCCGCCGCAACCGCAGCGGGGGGTTCCGGCGCGGGTGGCGGCTCGGTGACGACGCGGGCACGGCGACGAATGACCGTCGCGGCAACCCGTTTCTCGACCACCTCGGTCCGCTCACCACCCCCGACTGGAGGGGTTTCACTGTGCGTAGATAATGTCATTGCATGGCCTCGCTCTGCTCAGGCACTGCGGCAGCAGCGGCTTCTGCCTCGGCTGCGGCTGCGGCAGCAGCCGCTTCAGCGGCGCGCGCCGCCTGTTCCTCTGCCGCCACTTGTGCGAGCAGCGTCTCGGTCCTGAGACCACTCTCGATCGTTTGTTTCGCCTTGTTAAAGAATCCACGCAAGAGTTCCGTCGACATCCCGGGAAGTTCGATGAATTCATCTTCACCGGCCGCCAAGATATCTTCCAATGTGCGATAGCCGTGGCTGTACAAAATCAGCGAGGTTGGATCGTCGACTTCGAGCACGCGGCTCAGGACTTTGCGGTGACGACTGGCCAGCTCTTCCACCTTCGATTCGCTGAGCACGTCGATGTTCCATCCGGTCAGTTGCGCGGCCAAACGAACGTTTTGCCCGCGCCGCCCAATGGCCAACGAGAGCTGATCGTCCGGGACCACGACTTCCATCGAGTGGTCTTTTTCCCGAATGATCACTTTCACCACTTCCGCCGGGGCCACGGCATTGCAGACAAAACGCGCCGGATCTTCGTCCCATTGCACGATGTCGATCTTTTCGCCGCGCAGTTCCTGCACCACGTTTTGCACTCGCGAGCCTTTCATTCCAACACACGCGCCGACCGGATCGACATCCGAATCTTTGGAATAGACGCCAATTTTGGTGCGAACGCCGGCCTCGCGTGCGACCGTTTTAATTTGCACGATATCTTCCGCGATCTCTGGAACTTCCATTTCAAAGAGTTTCACTACGAGTTGCGGATGACGGCGGGACAGCACCACTTGCGGACCGCGCCCTTCCCGATTCAGCGTCATGAAGTAGCCTTGCACCCGTTCGCCTGGCTGCGAGCGTTCTCCCGGGATTTGTTCCGTTCGCGGGATAATCGCTTCAGTCCGACCTAAGTCGACGACGATGTCGCCGCGCTCCACGCGCCGCACAATTCCAGTGACGATCTCGCCGACGCGGTCTTGGAATTCCTCGCAGACGATGTCGCGTTCGGCATCGCGCATCTTGGAGATAATGACTTGCTTCGCGGCCTGTGCGGCAATGCGCCCGAAGACCTTTGGATCCATTTTGACGCCGATGCTGTCGCCGATTTGGGCCTCGGCGTCCAGCGGAGCGGCCTCGGTCGGCGTCATTTCGCGGTACGCGTCTTGGACGATCTCGACGACGGTCTTAAATTGGAAGAGTTCGATTTCGTTGGTCTCGCGATTGTAGTGGGCCTCGAGTTCGCCTAAGTGTCCCCACTTTTTGCGCGCAGCACTTAAAAACGCGGCCTCGATGGCCTCGATCAGGCGATCTTTCGGGATTCGGCGATCGCGACTGACTTGTTCCAGGATGCGGTCCATTTCCTGAAACATCGGCGGTTCAGCCGGTGCCTTCTTGCTTTTCTTGGTTGTCTTTGCGGTCTTCGTTTTCTTTGCCGTTGCTGTTGCCACAATACCACTCCTTGTTAATTCACCACTTTTTCGGCTCGGCGTTTTCCGATCACAATCGGGTCTGCCAAATTAGTTCGTGCGACGACGGCCAGCGGGATGCGTTGCAGACCGGTTTCGCAGGCGAGCAAAATTTCATCGGCACTTAATCCCTGCAACGTCCCCTTCCAGTGATTGCGGCCCGCAAACGGTTCCCGCGTCCGCACTTCGATGGTGTGACCCGCAAAGCGTTCATAATCGGCGCGTTGCTTCAGCGGACGGTCGGGGCCCGGCGAGGAGATCTCGAGGTCGTAGGCCACAGGGATCTGCACGTCGACATCAAAGACACCAGAAAGCGCTCGCGAGATCCGCGCACAATCGTCGATTGTGACGCCGGCTTCAGCAGCGGATCCGGAGAGTCGATCGATCCGGAGTTGCACCGTCCAGCGACGCGGGCCTAGGACGATTTTGACGTCGACCAACTCACACCCAAACTGCGCCACCACCGGCGTTGCGACCCGTTCGATGGAGGTCACCCACTCTGCCCGATCCATAAAGGAGCGCCAAAAAAAAGTGGGCGTAACTGCCGCCCACGGATACATCCATAGGAACTGGCGGCGTTTAACCATATCGGCTCCCCTATTGGCAAGGCAATTTTGGGGGCGGGGCTACGGACGTTGCCACCAGCCACCGTTTGCGATATCCCACGTGCGATGCGTATCGCCGCTGTCGGATTTATGAATGCGTGGCCGTTGACCGTCGGACTGCCGTGGGCGGTCACGCCGCTGCTCCCGGCTGCGATGACGCGCGCGCATCTCCGTGACTGCGATCTCGTCCTGGCCCCGGTGATCGCGGTGGCTGGGGATCCGGCTTGGGAGCTGCTCCCGGAGGCACCGGCGATCGGTTGTCGTGGCGCGGTCCAAAGTGTTCGGCTCGATATCGCTGCGGGACACGATGTGACGACGCTGCGGCATGTGGCGTTGAGTCCGGAGTCGCAGACGTCGAATATGTTGGCGCAGGTCCTGCTGACAGGACGGTGGCAACGGCCCAACGGCTCGGTGCACTATGCAACAGCGCTCCCCAACGCCGATGCGACGGTGATCATCGGCGATCGGGCGTTAATGACGCCGCCCCCGCCGCAATCAATCGATCTCGGCGCGGCGTGGTATGAGTGGACTGGGCTTCCGTTCGTGTTCGCGGCCTGGTTCCGACGCAGCGGCGCGGCACTCGTCTCGGGACTGGAAGCGCAGTTATGCGCGGTCCGCGACCACAATCTCGCCGATCTCGATCCACTGCTGCGCGCCCAAGGCCTGGCCCCGGACGGGTATCGCGACTACTTGACCCGGCGTCTGCATTACGGTTTCGGCCCCACCGAACAAGCGGGATTGGCGCATTTCCTGACGTTGGCGGCGCGTCTGCTTTAGGCCCGCGAACGTCGATGGCGGATGGAACGCAACACGTCTTTGCGTTCCGAAGTGCAGCATAATGCGATTGCCCTGGACGCCGCGCCCTACTATGTTCGTGCGTAGGCTTGTGGAGTCCCACGGGAGGGCCGATGCGATTTCCCTTCATCAGTAGTGGTTTGATGGTCTCGCTCCTCTTCACGTCCAACGTCGCTCGCACCACCACGCACATTTCCGCGCAGTGGCGGTGGCCGAGTACCCGGGAGTTGTTCGAGCGGCCCGTTATTGTCATCGCCACGGTCAGGTCCGGCGGCACCTATTCGGCGGTCGTGCATGTGGATCAGTGGGTCCGCGGCAAGACGAAGCGGACCATCACGGTCACCGCATTCAACGATCGGTTCCAGTCGGCGTCCGGGGTCCGCCATGGTGCCTTCTATAACGGCGAACAATACCTGTTATTTCTCAATCCATCGACGAAGACCCACCCGAAGACGCAGGAGGTCCTGGCGGGCGATTACTCGCGCGTCAACCGTTTTTTGGTGCCGGCCCCGTTCGCTGGGCATTTCCGGGTCTACCCGGCGACGATTGTCGGTTCGTTAATTGACCACAGTGCCGATCGCGCCTTCCCGACGGATGAGCTGCTCGATATGGTGCGCCTCGCGGTCGTGCCGCCGGACCCCGCACGCCCGGCCGCTGAAAAATATGGGCGCTTTCTTTCGGTGTTGCGGAGTGTGGGCGAGCAAAAGAAGGCCGACGCAGCCATGGAAGCCCGCCAACATCTGGGATTGGCGCTGCTGGCGTTACACGGCTCGAGCGCAGACGTCGCCTTGCTGGAGCCCTTCTTGAACCACCCAAATCCGGCAATGCGGAGGGAGGCCGTCAGGACAGTGCAGCTTCTCCCCTATCCGCAGGCCGACCATTTATTGGCCCGCTTTCTCTTCAACGATACGCCTGACATCGTGTCGGAAGCGGCGTATGTGCTGGGACGGCGCGGCAACGTCCAGGCCCTCCCCGATCTCCAACGCGCGTTACGACACGCGGACCGCTTTCAGACCCCACTACAGCGCTCCATTGCCGACGCGATCAAAAAACTCCAGGCACGGCGCACGACCGATCATGGATCAACACCGCAGTAATATCAGCGAGGCCGAGCGGGTCTTCGTTCAGGTCGTAATAGCGGCGCGGGAGTAGTAGAGGCCGGTGGCAGCGTCCCACTCGCGGCCGGTGAAGCGGAAGGGATGGGCGTCCGCGGTCGGTCCGGTCGCGGCGAGGGGGCGGCCGAAGCTGTCGTAGGCAAGGGCGCAAAAGGTTATTTCAAGCATAGCGGCTCATCACCGTGGTTCTTCTCCTGCCAATTCGGATGACAAATCGATTTCACCCTCAGATCTTACGCCCTCATCATAGCGGGCAAACAGAATGGCGATATTGTACTGTGCCGCCAACCGCTCGATCACACACTTTATCTCTTGTTGTCGATTATTCCCGCGACAACGCTTGTCGAGGTATCTCTCCAACTCCATCTCCGCTGCGCGCTTGATGTTGCTGGAGGCCTTGAATGCGGACAGATAGATATATGAGTCATAATAGTAGAGATAGAGCAGCGCAAACGAAGGCAGGACCGCGTGCGCAGAGCGATTGTAGCTCCGGAATACCATGCATGTATTGTCCGGACAGTATTCAACGGCTAGCGCTATAGCTTCACCCAAGGAGCGCATTAGTACCTGCCGTGCAGTTGTTGGGCTGGCGGACGGCCTGGTAAATCCACACGAGCCCGTATGCGCCACAAGCAACGCCGCGAAGAACGCGACACCTTGGCGCGGTACCGAGCACCAATTCATTGTCCCCCCTGTGGCAGGGATTCTGATGTCGGCGTGGTGTTTGGGAGCGCCGGCACACCGTTACCCGGCACCCTCTGCAAGTGCCAATGGTCATGTGCCGAACCTGCGGAGTCCTCAAAATGCCCTGCTCCAAACCCACATTGGTGGGCACACTGCATCACGTCGGCATGCGGTACCGGATTGAATCGAGGACCAGCAATATCGCATGCCTCGCCGCGATAATGGTGACTGTTGCGCGAGTGTCCGAATTGTTCCGCCCCTCCGTTTATCAGTAAATCTAGATTTGCGTTGCCCGTGCGTCGCTGCAAACAGCCCTCCACACACTGCAGATTCGCCAATGTTTGACCGCGGACCGGCACCGTTCGCGGCGGTGGCGCATTCCAGCGGAGCAACCCCCACGGGTCCACCCAGCGCAGCGGATTATTCCCCACGTACCGATACCGATGCGCATCGCCGCTCGCGAGGCCGATGGGGTCTTCGGTGAGGAAGCGGCCGAGACTGGGGTCGTAGTAGCGGGCGCGGTAATAGTAGAGGCCTGTCGCGGCGAGCGGGCGACCGAAGCTGTCGTAGCGGTAAGTGACGAGATCCGATTTTGTTTTACCGGCGACCTGGATCACATTGCCCTGGGCGTCGGTATAGTAGTGCCGGATGACGTCGTCGCGGATCTCGAAGAGCGGCTGGTCGATGCCGGGGCCGAAGAAATATTCCGCGTGAATGATGTCGTTATTATCTGAGCAACACATCAGCTTACCTCAATATCAGTGAAGGAACGTGCCATCTACCGCACGCGTTGCAGTATGTGTAATAAAGCGCTGATTCCCCATGCCACACAGTACGCCCAGAGCAGGATGGTTATGACGAGCAACGGCACTGAGAGCCAGTATGTGTCAAACAGGCCGATTTTTTCTAGCAGATCGGCGACCAGCAAGGGCACGGGATTGAGCACGTCATTAAAGCGTAGGACAGCACTATAAAATGAGGGGGGATGCACAAATGTGATCGAGCAATATACAAAATTCATAAAACAGAGACCGAAGACTGGCACCCAAATTATTGGTTTCGGCTTCATCGTGACGTCCATGTTCCGGAGGTACTTGGTGCGCGCGTTGAACTGGTAAAGAAAAAACTGGGTTCTGTGATGACAGGTGTGGTTCGTATCGGTGGCGCCCCGATAACTCCGGGAGCTCGCTCAAAATTATGTTGGCTATAGCTGCGGCAGATATCTGTGATGCCGTAAATGCCCGTGTTGCCTACTTCAGATGAAAGCTGTGCATTAAAGGTGACATCTTGAAATGGGGTAGTGCGCTTAAACGCTTCAATAATCCCGCCTGGCTTTGTGTCGCGATATACCTCACCTTGTAATAACCATCTTCCATTCATTCCAAAGCTATACGAACTATATGTTCCATTTGGATCTCCCACGCTGATACTTTGATGCCGATAAGGTTCATACGAGTTTGGGCCCTCAATCCAAATGTCAGTACCATTGGGATCGCGCCAATTCACCGGATTATTCCCCACGTACCGATACAAATTCGCATCGCCGCTCGCGAGACCGAGCGGGTCTTCGGTGAGGAAGCGGCCGAGGCTGGGGTCGTAGTAGCGGGCGCGGTAATAGTAGAGGCCTGTCGCGGCGTCCCATTCGCGGCCGGTGAAGCGGAAGGGAGGCTGCTCCGCGGTCGGTCCGGTCGCGGCAAGCGGGCGACCGAAGCTGTCGTATTGGTACGTGGCGAGATCGGCCGTGGTCTTGCCGGCGACTTGGATCACATTGCCTTGGCCATCGACATAGTAGTGGCGGACGACGTCGTCGCGGATCTCGAAGAGCGGCTGGTCGATGCCGGGGCCGAAGAAGTATTGGGCGATGAGATTGTTTTCGCCGTCATAATCGGCGATCCGCTGGACGCCATCGTAGACGTAGCGTTCCGTGGTCGTCACTCCCACCACCGTTTGTTGTCGCTCGATCCGGCGACCGAACGCGTCGTAGTTGAAATCGACGACCGCATCGCCGGACTGCACTCGGCGGAGTTGATCGAAGGCATCCCAGGTGTAGGTGGTCGTGAGGCCGTCGCGGATCTGTTCGGTCAGACGCCCGGCGGCATCCGTGGTGTAGCTATTGGTCACTGCGTCCCGGAGCGTGGCCAAGATCCTGTTGGGGGCGAGGTACCAATACTGCGTGTCGTCGGGGCCAGTGAGGCGGTTGCCGGCGACGTCGTAGGTATAGGCCTCCGCAGGGTTGGTGGCGCTCAAGAGTTGGTCGAGCGGGTCGTAGCTGAAGGCCCGAGTGGTCGCCACATCCGTGCGCGCGACGATGTTCCCGACCGCGTCGTAGCCGTATTGCAGCAGGTGTTGACCGTGCGGGCCATTGAACGTGATCTGCGCCACCCGACCGCGGGGGTCGTATGCCAGTGCTTGTGAGTCGTACGCCGTACTCCACCGCGAAGTCCAACGGCCGCCCTGGTCGTACGACAAGGAGGCACTGCCATCGTAGAGATCGGTGCTCACGCGGGTCCACCGCCCTGCGAAATCGAAAATCCGCTCGATCTTATGGGGCAGTCCGGTGATTCGGCTCGATTCCTGGCTATGCCACCAGTGATAATCGAGCGTCAGATCGGGACCGGTGCCGGATTGGGAGATCGCCGGGCGACCGGCGAGGTCGTAGGTGTAGGTATAGGTACGGTCCACGGTGGCCGCGCTGAGGAGCAGTCCGTCGGCATCGTAGGTGAACGAGGCCGTTTCGCCATCCGCGCTGCGGGTCACGAGTTGACCGGCTGCATCGTAGCCGAATTCAATCGTAGCGCCGGTCCGTGTGGCGATCCGTTGCAACTGCCGATTCCAGTCGTACGCACGCGTCTCGGTCGCGCCCTGCGGATCGGTCCACGCCGTAAGTTGTCCCAACGCATCGTAGGTATAGCGCCAGGTATTCCCGAGCGGATCGCTCCAGTGGGTCACCCGTTCCGCCGGACTACACCCGCAGCCGGCGACCTCGTAGCCGAGATCAGTCACGCCGCCGTTAGCATCGACGAGCTGGCTGAGGCGGTTCATGGCATCGTACGCAAACTGCGTGGACTCGCCATTCGCGTTGGTGATGTGTGTTGGATTGCCGGCGGCGTCGTAGGCGTACGTCGCCACCGTGCCGAGCGAGTCGGTCACGGCCACGACGCGCCCTTGGGCGTCCCGATCGAGAGTCGTTGTCGTGCCGAGCGGATCAGTCACCGTCCGCACCAGCCCGGCAACGTCGTAGGCATAGGTCGTCGTCGCATTGTTGTCGTCGACTGCGGATAGGATGCGCCGTTGCTCATCGTAGGTGTAGCGCCTCCCGATCCCTTGTGTCTCGAGCTCCGCCACGTTGCCCTGGGCATCGTAGGCCACGTCGACGTCCCAAGCCTCGTTGCCCCCACCGCGCGTGTAGTCCGTCAGTCGGCCCATCG
This sequence comes from Deltaproteobacteria bacterium, assembly GCA_016210045.1. Taxonomy (NCBI): domain Bacteria; kingdom Pseudomonadati; phylum Myxococcota; class Myxococcia; species Deltaproteobacteria bacterium. The sequence continues at coordinate 36,313 of JACQUX010000019.1, forward strand.
CGTCGTACTGGAAGTGCGTGGGGCGACCCTCCGGAGAGAGGATCTTGACCGGACGCGATTGGGCGTCGCGCGTGATCGTGGTGACACGGTCGAGCGGGTCGGTGGTGCGGGTGACAAAGCCGCGGCGGTCGAAGGCATAGGCCCATTTCCCCCCCTCGCCGTCGGTGAATGCCGTCGTGGTCGCCGCGGGTGGTGCGGGCAACGGATCGCTCTCCGTCCCGGCGTCGGCCGTTACGGAACCGTCGTAGTGTACGGTCTCCAGTTGCCACGTCTCGTCGGTGGGAAAGGCGACGCTCGTGACCGCGCCCGATGGGGTAAAGGTGTAATGCGTTGTCTCTCCCTGCGGATCGGTCTTCATGACCATACGGTGGTCTGTATCATACGTGAACTGCCAACGGCTCCCATCCGGGAGCGTCAGGGACGTGAGGTTGCCATGGTCATCGTGATCGAGTTGCGTGGTACGCTGCTGCGGGTCGGTGATCGATTGCAGCCGGAAATCCGCGTCGTAGGTCAGCAACGTGATCTGACCGAGCGGATCGGTCATACTGCTCAGACGCTGATCGTCGTACGAGTACTTGGTCATGCGGCCGTCGCGGTCGGTGCGCGCGGTCTGGCGACCGGCGGCATCGAAGTCGAGCGTCTCGCGGGCGGTGGCGTCGCTGAGCGTGGCCGTTCCGTCTGCGTGTCGCGTGAGAAGGATCCCGGGGTCCAGCGGATGATGCAGGACGTCCCGGCCGATCCGCCGGATGCGGTGGTGTTTGCTGTCGGCAATATAGATCGTGCCGCCAGGAGCAAACGCAACGCCGCTCGGCCCATCGAATCGCGCTTGGGTGGCGGGTCCGCCATTGCCGTGATCACCGAAGAGAGAATCGCCTCCCGCGAACGTTTGTCCCGCAATTGTCGTGACGATCTCGTCGAGGCCGAGCCGGCGCAGGCGTTGCCCGCCGTTCTCGGTGAAATAGATCTGCCCCGCGGAGTCGAGCGCCAGCGCGACCGGCCCATTGAGTTGCGCGCTGGTTCCCGCAACCCCTTCTCCGTTATATCCGGCGGTCCCGTCGCCGACCAGGGTGTCGATGATCCCGGCCGGATTGATGCGTCGGATCCGGTGGTTGAGCGTGTCGGCGATGTAGACATAGCCGAGCGAATCAACGGCGACATCTTCGGGGACATTCAGTCGAGCCGCCGTCGCGAGCCCGGTATCGCCGCTGCTGCCGGCCGTTCCGTTCCCGGCGATCGTCAGGATGATCCCGGATGGGTCGACGCGCCGGATCACGTGGGCGCCGGGATCGGCGATATAGATGTTGCCGTGTGGGTCGACGTCGACCTCACTCGGGCGTGTCAGCTGGGCGGCCGTCGCGGGCCCGCCGTCGCCGGAATATCCCGCACTGCCGGTCCCCGCGACCGTCGTGATGACCCCGCTTCGGTCCACCCGCCGCACTACGTGGTTGCCGTCGTCGGCGATATAGAGATTCCCATCGGCATCGACCGCCAGGTCCGTGGCGCCGTTGAGTTGTGCGGCCGTCGCCGATCCCCCGTCGCCGGTGTAGCCTGGGATACCGGTGCCGGCGTAGGTCGCAATGATCCCATGGGGGTCGATGCGGCGGACCCGATGCCCGCCCGACTCGGCAACATAGAGGGCACCGTCTGGAGCGATCGCCAATCCGGCAGGATGACTGAGCTGGGCCCCCGTGGCCGTGCCACCATCGCCGCTCGCGCCGGGCTCGCCGTTCCCGGCGATCGTCTCGATCAGGTCGGCACGCAATGGGACCGCCGTTCCGGAACCGTCCGCCAGCAACACCGCTCCCCCGTCGGGAGACCAGAACAACCGTCGCAAACCGACCACGCCCCAGCCGGAACCGACCGGACTCTCCCGCTGGTTATGGATCGCCAATTCGCCACCGCGCCCGGCGGTCAACGGGACAAGTTGGTCGGTCGCAATGCCTGTCGTGCGCTCGGGCGGACAACCGAAGCAGCGGGCCGTGGCGTATTGGCCGGCGAAGTAGTGGGTAATCTCGGCCTGATACGGATAGAGCCCTGATGGGAACGGCTCGCCCTCGGGTGCATCCACAGGCACGGCCGCGGCGAGCGCCATCGAGGCGGCCGGGGTGAAGCGTTGCGCAATCATTCGCCCGGCCACGCGCACCTGATAACCCACTTGTGCCGGGAGCAGCGCATTGGGGTTGCGCTCTCCGGGTCCTTTTGGAAGGCCACGCGCGCCGTCGGGGCCGCCGTCGCGCTCGAATACGCCAGCGTCACCCCGTACGTCGCATCGAGCAGTGCATAGGACGGGAGCGCAAAGGACTGCATCAGTTCCCCGCTCGCCAGCTTGACCTCCGAGCCGCCGCAACGGCCGTCGCCCAGCCCGACCGAATCCGTCGTCTGCGGCGCAATCGCCGTGGGATTGATGGCTCCCGGCGGCATGATGGTCGGGTAATTCAAATCGCGCGGTGAGAAATGGGTGACCTGGTATTCGATCCAGGCCCCATCGGCCGATATCTTGCCCATCCCCTCGTGTTCCCATTCGGCCGTAGTCTTATTGAAATACCCGACCGGGATCGCGGTACCAGCGGCGAAGCCGCGCGTATTCTTCACCCGGATCGTGACCGGCTGCGCGAACTGTTGCCCTTCCGGACCCAGTTCGATCGCATGTGTAAAAAAGGAGGTGGACGGCAATGGCCCCGGCAGCGCCTCGCCAAACGGAAATGCCGTCGCCCGAACCACAGTGCCGACCGACACCGCGCCGGCCGGGGCCTCGACTTGGACCAGCCCGGACGCACTGGTATGACGGCTCCCTTCGGGACGGAGCGTCCCGATCGCGGCATCCAGCGGTGTCAGGTAGATCGTGCCGACCGCCGTCGGCTGTTGCGCATGCACGGCAAATTTCCGATACGCCGACGTATAGTGCAGATGGTGGATGTCGAGAAAGAAGACGCCGCTGCCGTGGACCGGCGTGACGGGAAAACGGAAGCTCCCGTCGTCCCCCGTGACCAGTTCACCTTCTACGCCACGAACTTGGACTACTGCGCCGTTCAACGGTGCCTTGGTGGCGGTATTGCGGACCGTGCCGACGAGCCATCCACTTTCCGGCGTCGCAAGGGCTGGCTGCCCCGCGGCCACCCAGCCTTCATCGTTGCCGCCGGGCAAATCGATCAGGCCACTGACTTGTGCAAGTGTCGGGAGGTCGCCTCCGTCCGCGCTCCCCTCGTCGCGGCAGCCGGCCAACGCCAGTGCCACGCACCACCACACCACCCAGATTCCCGCACGACTCCGCTCGCACATCGCGCACGACCCTTCGAGCCAACGGTCCTACTCTCGCCCTAGGCGCGGGCGATCGTGTCTGTCAAGCGGGAACCCGCCAAGTGTGATGTATCAATGGTTTACGGGATTGGCGCGGTGCTTTTCTACGCCCGCGAACGCCGATGGCGGATGGAACGCAGCACATCTTTGCGTTCCGACGTGAAGATGTTGCCCACCCGACCGGACCGATAGAGGCGTTGCTGCACGAGACGTTCGGCGGCTTGGACGGTCGTAATCTTCTCGGCCTCCGCCGTTTCGAAGACTTGCATCAAGTTATAGTAGATCCCGCGTGTCATCCGTTCCGCGCGTTCGACACTATAGCCTTCGCATTCGACATAGACGTTCATCAGTCCGCCGGCGTTAATGACATAATCCGGCGCGTAGAGCATGCCGCGTTTCCGCACGTCATCGGCACGCGTTTCGAGATCGAGTTGATTGTTCGCGGCACCAGCGATGATCTTGCACTGTAATTGGCCCAACGTGTCGGCGTTAATCACGGCGCCGAGTGCGCACGGCGCGAAGATGTCGCACGGCACACTGAAGACGCGATCGGGTTTGACGGACGTGGTACCATGCTCCTTGCACACCTGATCGACGCGCTCCGCATCGATGTCGGAAACAACGACGTTGGCGCCGGCCTCGACCAGCAATTTCACTAAGTGATGACCGACGTGCCCGACGCCCTGCACCACGACCGTGCGCCCACTGATGTCTTCATTGCCGAACACGCGGTGTAAACAGGCATGCATGCCTTGAAACACGCCGAGCGCAGTAAACGGCGACGGATCCCCCGAACCGCCGTGCGATGCGGCGATCCCGACCACGTAGTCGGTTTCCGTGTAAATATATTCCATGTCGTTGACGTCGGTGCCGACGTCTTCGGCCGTAATGTACCGTCCGCCGAGCGTGTTCAAGAAACGGCCGTACGCGCTGAACAGCGCCTGTGACTTGTCGCGTTTCGGATCGCCGATGATGACCGCTTTGCCGCCGCCTAAGCTGAGGCCCGCGGCCGCGGCCTTGTAAGTCATGCCACGGGAGAGTCGCAGCACGTCGCGCAGCGCCTCGCCCTCGTCTTTATAGAGCCACATCCGGGTGCCGCCGAGCGCCGGCCCCAACGTGGTGTTATGGATCGCGATGATCGCCTTGAGGCCGGATTCTTTGTTCTGACAAAACACAATCTGTTCGTGATCGAACGCTTCCATCTGTTGCAAGACATCGCTGACCATCGGAGCCTCCCTCGTCGGTATAAGATTTGGGCGTGCTGCTAACTGTCGGGTGGGGTGAAGTCAATCCGATTTTCGCGTGCCAGCGTGATCATCGTCATGCGCGTACGCTGATCCGGTCATAACACAACACGCCAACGCAGGCCGCCTTGCCGCACACGCCGCACCTATGTCATCAGCCAGACATGTTCTGGAAAAACATCCGTCCCCTCTGTTCGCTGCTGGTCGCCTGCTGCTGGATCGGCACCGCCGCGAGCCAAGAACCCCCTCCCCTGTCATTGGAAGACACCGCCGCTGCGCTGCAACGGCAACTTCTCGGCGCGAATGCCGCGACCGAGGCCATCCCGCTTCGACTGCGGGCCACGTTTGCGTTGCCAACAGTTCCCGCGTTCCCTGCGCTGCGGGTCAGCGGTCGTGGGACAATCCCGTACCAACTGCAAGCGGATCAGATTCTGCTTCGCAATTCCGACTTGCCCCGATTACGTGGCACGCTCCAAGGTCCGGATATCCCCGGGGGACCTTATAAGCTCAGCTTCAACGGGCATGCCGGCAGCCGGAGCACGATCACTTGGGACCCGGATGCCATTGCGATCACACTGCACGGCTTGCAACTCGACGCCAAGGTCTTTGCCGCCAACGGCACCGCACCACTGCTCCGTTTCGCCCTCCCCCCGATCCGTCTCACGACGGGGACGATTCAAATCGCCTCCGCCGCAGGCGGACCCGCCTCTGGCGGGGGCAAACCCGTGACCGGCATCCTCCAATTAAAAGAGCGCCGCGCCACCCTCGTTGGCACATTTCGTATGCCCAAAACCGGCCTCCCCCCACTCGACGCCAAACTCCACGGCCAAACCGTCCTGCTCACCTTGCAAGGGCAAGTGGTGGAATAAAAATCCCCCTCCCGCCTTGACTTTCTCCGCCCCCCTCCCATATGAGGCGGCGATTCTTTGCGGGGGCTCACGTCGCCCCCTCCAGTGGCAAAGCCACTGGAGCCACCCCCTCAACGCCGCTGTGCGGCTGTGCGACAACGCGACACATTAGGAGAACACATGGGAAAAATCATTGGCATCGACTTGGGTACGACGAATTCGGTGGTCGCCATTATGGAAGGTGGGCAACCGAAGATCATTCAAAACGAAGAGGGGGCGCGGTTAACGCCTTCCGTGGTGGCGTTTACGGACCAAGGCGAAATCCTGGCCGGACAGACCGCGAAGCGCCAAGCCATCATCAATCCGCATCGCACCGTCTATTCGATCAAACGCTTCATGGGTCGGCGGCGCAGTGAAGTACCCGACGAGATCAAGATGGTCCCCTATGAAGTCGCGGAGCGCGAAAACGGCGACGCCGGCGTGAAGATCGACAACAAAGTCCATACGCCGCCGGAAATTTCGGCCCACGTCTTGCGTAAATTGAAAAAGGCCGCGGAGGATTATTTAGGCGAAGCCGTTACCGACGCGGTGATTACCGTGCCGGCGTATTTCAACGACAGCCAACGCCAGGCCACGAAAGACGCGGGCCAGATCGCCGGGTTGACGGTGCGCCGCATCATTAACGAACCGACCGCGGCCGCGTTGGCCTACGGGCTGGACAAGAAGAAAGATGAAACCATTGTCGTCTACGACTTCGGCGGCGGGACGTTCGACATCTCGGTGTTGGAAGTCGGCGAGAATGTCGTCGAAGTGATCGCCACTAACGGCGACACCCATTTGGGCGGCGACAACATCGATCAACGGCTGATCGATTACATCATGACGGAGTTCAAAAAAGATCAAGGCATCGATCTGGGCGCCGACAGTCGCGCGTTGCAGCGGTTGAAAGAAGCCGCCGAAAAAGCGAAGTGTGAACTCTCTTCGCTGATGGAAACTGAGATCAATCTCCCATTCATCACGGCCGATCAAACCGGCCCGAAGCACTTAGTGATGAAACTCTCTCGCGCGAAATTCGAATCGCTGGTGATGGACATCTTCGAACGCACGTTGGAGCCGTGTAAACGCTGCCTCGCGGATGCGAACAAGAAGCCGGCCGACATCGACGAAGTCATTCTGGTCGGTGGCTCGATCCGCATTCCGAAGGTCCAAGAACTGGTGCGCAACTTTTTCGGCCGCGATCCGCATAAAGGCGTCAATCCGGACGAAGTCGTTGCGGCAGGCGCCGCAGTACAAGGCGGCGTGTTGGCCGGCGAAGTGAAAGATATGTTGCTGCTCGATGTCACGCCGCTGTCATTGGGGATCGAGACGCTGGGCGGCGTAATGACGCGCCTGATCGAACGCAACACCACGATTCCAACCCGCAAGTCGCAAGTCTTTTCGACGGCGGCGGACGGCCAGACCAGTGTCGAAATTCACGTGATGCAAGGCGAACGCGAAATGGCCGGCGACAATCGGTCGTTAGGGCGCTTCATCCTCGACGGCATTCCCGGCGCGCCGCGTGGCGTACCACAAGTGGAGGTCACGTTCGACCTCGACGCCAACGGCATCTTGAACGTCGGCGCGCTCGATAAGGCGACGAACAAGAAACAACACATCACCATCACTTCGTCCGGCGGACTCAAGAAAGACGAAGTCGAACAAGCGGTGCGCGATGCGAAGCAGCACGAGAGCGACGACAAGAAGCGGCGCGAAGAAATTGAATTGCGCAATCAGGCCGATGCGTTGGTCTATGGGACCGAGCGGACGGTGAAAGAAAATCGCGATAAATTGCCCGCGGAAGACGTGCAGCCGGTCGATGCCGCGCTGGAGGCCTGCAAGAAAGCGATCGAATCGAAAGATACGGCCGCGATCAAGACCACGATGGAGCAATTGCAGCAGACGTCGCATCGCATGGCCGAGGCGTTGTATCGGGCCAGCGCGGCCAAAGAGGCCAAGACCGCCGGCAACGGCGAAGCGAAAACCGGCACCGACGACAGCGCAGCCCCCCGCGATGAAAAAGTCGTCGACGCAGAATTCGAAGAGGTCAAGTAGCGACAGCTCAAGTAGCGAGCGCGACGTCGATCAAGCCGCAGAGAGTAGTGAAGACGGCCAGCGTGGCCACGAGTTGCTCGTGGCCACTTTGGTGTGTGGTGGTCAATTCGGCAAAGACGCCACGCCGATCCACTTCAATTTGCAAATGCGCGTTCGCCAACGGACGCAGCCGTTCCCGGAAATACGGCTGTAACACTCGTCGTGCGAGGCTATCATCGGTCGTTGCCACCGTGACGGCCCGATCGAAAGTGGAATCACCGGTCAAATGAATCTCGGCCCCATACCATTCGCGCATTCTCCCCGGCCGCTGATCGCATTGTAGCAATAACCGGCCCGACCAATCGTCATGCAGTTCCGTATGCAGCTTCCACGTCGTGGTCTCCGCCGTCGGTTCGCAGGTCAGATGAATCGCATAGCCGCAATGGCGTCCGTCCAACGCCGGCGACGGGAAACCGTGTACCCGCGCGACTTCCAGCGGCAGCTGAGGTTTCATCAGCGCCAGCGTCTCTTGACACGTCCGCGCGCGCCGGCGCACGCGCCGGCTCCCCCACGCCACCGCGCACGCGACCAGCACGAAGCAAGCCCCGATCCATGACCACTGCATCATCGCTTGTGCTCCGGTGCGCCCGCGACCAACACGACGATCTCACCACGCGGCGGCGCAGCCTGTGCCGCACTGAGTAACTCCGCCAGTGTGGCGCAGCGGATGGTTTCGTACTGCTTCGTTAATTCTCGGGCCAACGCGGCCGGCCGATCGCCGAAACACGCGAGCATTTCTTGCAAGTAACGCGCGACGTCCCATTTCGCGACGTAAAAGACCAACGTATGCGGTATGGCCGTCAGCTGTTCCAAATAGGTGCGGCGCCGTCCCATTTTTTCCGGCAGGAAGCCAACGAACGTAAACGCATGCGTCGGCAATCCGGCGGCGCTCAACGCCGTGATCGCCGCGCAAGGCCCAGGGATCGGAACAACGGGGATCGACGCCTCGCGCGCGGCTTGAGCGACCTGCAAGCCGGGATCCGCGATCGCGGGCGTGCCGGCGTCGGAGACCAATGCCACTGATTCCCCGCGCTGCAACAATTGCAGCAAGCCTGCGGTCGATGCGCGTTCGTTATGCCCGTGACAACTGATCACGCGCGTGTGGATCTCGAGATGCGTCAGCAGTTTGCGCGTGTGCCGTGTATCTTCCGCGGCGATCCAATCAACCTCTCGCAGCACCCGCACCGCACGCGCAGTGATGTCCTCTAAATTGCCGATCGGAGTGGCGACGATGTACAGCGTGCCGACAGACATACACTCCCTTAGGCCGGGAAGAATTTATTGACGATCGAAAAACGGCGCCCCATCCCGAAGGCCTTGGCCGTCACCTTGATGCCAAGCGGGGCCTGTTGCCGTTTATACTCATTGCGATGTACGCGCCGCACGACATCGTCCACCATCTGCCGATCCAGCCCTTGGGCGACGATCTCCTCGATCCCTTGCTGCCGCTCGATATACAATTTCAAGATCCGGTCGAGAATCGGGTACGCCGGCAACGAATCGGCATCGACTTGATTCGGTCGCAACTCCGCGGATGGCGGGCGTTGCAGCGTGTGTTCCGGGATGACGACCCGGTCACGATTGATGAAATGCGCTAGTTCATAGACTTGCGTCTTCGGAACATCCGAGAGCATCGCCATCCCACCGGTCATATCGCCGTACAAGGTACAATACCCGACCGCCAATTCCGATTTGTTCCCGGTTGACAGCAGCAACGCGCCGCGCCGGTTGGAAAGCGTCATCAGAATGGTCCCGCGAATTCGTGCTTGTAAATTCTCTTCAGCCAGATCGGGCGCTTCCAACGGCTGTCCGCTGCCGACCTGTTCGCGAAAGGCCGCGTACGCCTCGCCGATCGGGATGACTTCAAACTGGATCCCGAGTGTATGCGCTAACAACTCTGCGTCAGTGACGCTTTCCGGGCGCGTAAACGGCGATGGCATCGCGACGGCCATGACTTGCTCCGGACCCAACGCCTCTGCGGCGATACAGGCAACGACCGCGGAATCGATGCCGCCGGAGAGGCCGAGGATCGCCTTCGTGAATCCGCATTTGTGGAAGTAGTCCCGCACGCCGAGACTGAGCGCATGAAACACTTGTTCGATCGGCGGCGGATCGAGCAGTGCCGTGGCGGGACCGCGTAACTCCGTGTCACTGAGGAGGACACGCGCTTCGGCAAAGCGCGGGCCTTGCCACACGACATCGCCATCGGCGTTCAGCGCCATGCTGTGACCGTCAAAAACCAACTCGCCGTTGCCGCCGACCAGGTTCACGTAGAGAATCGGATAGCCATAGGCCTTTGCGGCGCGACGCAGCAGCTCGCGGCGCAGATCGACTTTCCCCACCGAGAATGGCGAGGCGGAAATATTGATCACGAGTTCTGCGCCGCCTTCGTAGAGTTGGCGCATCGGATCGACCGCATAGAGTCGGCGCCCATTGCTCGGTTCATACAGCGCCCAGCAATCCTCACAAATGGAGAGGCCGATCCGCTTACCGCGATACGCCACGACTTGGTGTGTCTGCGCCGGGGCAAAATGGCGTCCTTCATCGAAGACATCATAGGTGGGCAACAACGTCTTGGCTTGACTCAGCACGAACTGACCGTTGTCCAGCAACGCCGCGCTGTTGTGTAACGCGCGGCCGCCGGCAGCGGGATTGCGGGCGACGTAGCCCACGACGACACCGATCCCTTGCGCCGCAGCGCGGATCTGATCCAGTGCGGCGAGATTGGCAGCGATGAAATCGGGCAACTCCAGCAAGTCACGCGGCGGATAGCCGGTCGTCGCCAGTTCTGGAAAAATGATCAGATCGGCGCCTTGCGCACGTCCCCACGCAATATGCTCGCAGATCCGCTGCGTATTGCCGGCGAAGTCACCGATGGTGAGATTGAGTTGGGCAATCGCGTAGCGCATCATGCCGCCGATCGAGTTATGCGAGCAACTGCCCGAGTTTCAACGCCGCGCCCATATCGCCTTTCACTTTCAATTTGCCGGTCAAGAAGGCCTGTTGCGCGTTCAACTGTCCGTTGATCATCGCTTCAAAATCGGTGGCAGTCATTAGCAGTGTCACTTTCGGCGTCGCCACACTCCCGCCTTGGACCTTTCCCTCGCTCGTCGTGAGGTCGAGCGTCCATTGGCCGCCGCCCTCCCCGCTCAAATCGAAAACGACTAACCCGTTAATAGATTGTTGCACTGCCGGCTTCGCCTGCACCCGCTGCGGAATGACCTGCTCGATGATCTGTTGTGCACCCATGATGCTCTCCTTTCGGTTGAACAGTAACGGTTACGATATCTATATACGGCGCGGACTCAGGAGTGGGAGGACGACCCGGCGACCGTGCAACACCCCCCACAACGCAGAGCTCCATGCGAGTCCGAGGGCGATTGCAAATAACGGTTGCAAATCGTGTAACAGTCGCGACGCCCAGACACTCCATAATCCCGCCACGGCTTCACTGACGCCTAATCCACACAGTCCGACGCAGTAGACGCAGCCCACTCGGGCGGCCTGTCGGGCATGAAACCGCAGTTCCCGATCCCAACTCCAACAAAACGGCACCGCACTCAGCGGTGCCAGTAGGTAGCAGAACAGCGCGCGACGCCGCATCGTCAGGTCCCTTCCGAATGCGCCTGTTTGGCCGCATATTCGCCGATAAACGGGATCTTCCAGGTCTCGAATTGATACGCCTTGATCAAGCAAATGATCCAGATCGAGAGAATGCTCAAGCCCACCACTCCGCGCACGAAATCAAAAAATGTCCCAAAAATCCCGACCACGCGTCCGGCCAGTTCGCCGATAAACCACAGGCCCATCATGACGACCCAGGCCACGCCGCCCAGCAAGATACTCTGCCAGGCATGAAAGCGCACCACCGGTTCCTGCTTTTCGATCACGACAAACACGATCCCGGCGACGGGAAAGCCGCAACTCAGAAACATCAGCAGATAGCATAGCAGGCTCGCGATATTCGGAGCGAGACCGCTAGAGCCGGGCATTGGCTTCTCGGACATAGGCAGCTCCCTGGGAGGCGTCGGTGGCATACATCGATTCAAAGAGGTCGCGGTAGCGTTCGTACGCGACCTTACGGCGAATCTTCAGTGTCGGCGTCAGCTCGCCGTGCTCGATGGCAAAATCACGCGGCAAGATGCGAAACTTTTTGACCTGTTCGAACGACGCGCGATCGCGATTCACCGCATCGACCGTGACTTGCACTAAGGCCACGATGCGGGGCTCGCCGGTCAGCGCTTCCCAATCCGCATAGGGGATTTTGATCCGCTGCGCATACGCCTCGACGGCCGGTCGGTCGAGCGTTACGAGCGCAGTCACGAAATTGCGTCGATCGCCATACAACAACGCATCGCTGATATACGGCGACGTCTTGAGTTGGTTTTCAATCGGTTGCGGCGCGACATATTTTCCCGCGGACGTTTTGAGCAAATCTTTCTTACGATCCGTGATCCGCAAGAATCCATCGCGGGAAAATTCGCCGATGTCACCGGTATGGAACCAACCATCCGGTTCCAACACCGCCGCCGTCTCTTCCGGCCGCTGAAAATAGCCGCGAAACACCGTGGGACCGCGCACCAGAATTTCACCATCGTCGGCCATCCGCACGTGCACCTGCGGCAACGGCTTCCCAACCGTGCCGAAGCGATAATCATCGAGATGATTCAACGTGACGGCCGCCGCCGTTTCGGTCAATCCATAGCCTTCCAGGATCAAGATCCCGAGACTTTCAAAAAAACGCGCGACCTCCGCCGCGAGCGGCGCCCCGCCCGATACGGCGGCGATCAAATTGCCACCCAGCCGCGCCTTCACCGGCCGCGTGATCAGTCGCGCCAACGGCAATCGGCAACGCAGGCCGAGCGTTAAATGTCCGCCGCGTGCCCCGGCCCGCGCCGCTGCCTCGCCGACTTGCATCGCCCAATGAAAGAGGCGTTGTTTCCAGGCCGGCGCGGCGGCCAGGGTATTGAGGATGCGCGCCTGGACTTTTTCATAAATGCGCGGCACCGCGGCGAAGAAGTGCGGGCGGGTCTCTTGGAGGTTCTCGCCGATTTTCTCCAGACTCTCCGCGTAACTGGCAACATGCGCCGAGGCAATTTGAAAAAATTGCATCGCGCGCGCGACAATATGCGCCAACGGCAGAAACATCAGGCATTCCGAATGCGGCGGAAAACAAAATACGTCGTGGAGTCCGGCCACTTCGACAGTAAAGTTTTCGAACGTCAGTTCGACCCCTTTCGGTGTCCCGGTCGTTCCGGAGGTGTACACCAGCGACGCCAGATCCGCCGCCCCGCGCGCGCGCCAGCATTGCTCGTAAACGGATTGGTCCCCCGATGACAGCGCACCGCGCTCGATGATCGTCGAGAGCGTTGTGACGGGGATCGGCGATGCGATCGCCGCCGCATCCATTTCAGCAAAGACGATGAGCTGTTCCAACGCAGGGCATTCGCGGTGCAACAGCTCGATCACGGCGAGTTCGGGCAATCGTTCGACAAAGAGAAAACGACACGCCGGCTCCTGCACGATAAAGAGCGCCTGCGTCGGCGGCAACGTCTGGTAGATCGGGACCACCACGCCGCCTGCGGCCAAACTCGCCAGATCGGCTAAACTCCACTCATAGCGAGTACTGCTCCAGATCGCGACACGATCGCCGACGTCGAGTCCGCGTTGCCGCAGCCAGGTCGCGAGCGCGGCCACGCGCCGGCCGACTTGTTCCCAAGTTAGCGTCTTCCACCCCACGCCGGACGCCTTAAAGCGCCAGCAGGGTTGCGACGCGAAATGCACAACATTTTCGTGGAATTGAGCGAGAAAAGTCCCCATGCAACGGGGTGTAACGTGAGAGAGGGGTGTGGGTCAAGCCCGCTCGATGTAGTCGCCGGTCGAGGTATCGATTTTCACTTTTTCGCCGACTTGGATGAAATTCGGGACTTTCACGTTGAGTCCGGTTTCGAGCGTCGCCTGCTTGTACGAGGCGGCGGCGGTCGCAAAGCGCACCGTCGGCTCCGCCTCGGTGACGGTCAACGCGATGCTGGGCGGCAACACGACGCTCACCGGCCGCCCGTCATAAAATTCCGCGACCACTTTCAAATTAGGGAGCAGATAGGATTTGCCGTCGCCGATCAGATCGGCGCCGAACGTGACTTGTTCGTAATTCTCGGTATGCATGAAATGATAATGTTCTCCGTCGGCGTACAAGAATTCCATTTCGTGCTGTTCCAAAATCGCGCGCTCGACCTTTTCATCCGAGCCGAACCGCCGCTCTTCTTGATTGCCGGAGAGTAAATTGCGGAGCTGCGTCTGAATGATGCCCCGCTTATTGCCCGGCGTAATGTGCGTCACGTTCATCACGCGACAGAGTTTCTTGTCGAGCTCAAGAATCATCCCGACACGGATCTGCGTGGCTGCGATCATGCGATTTTCCCCACACTCTATGGCTGATTAGTTTGCGGTTCGGTCTTTGAGGAGCCAACCCCGGCCCACGGCAAAGGTGGCGACCACTAAGGCGCCGAAACAGATATACGGGAAGAGGTCGCTTTCGGCAAGCCCCGGGAACCACTGGCTCAAGTCGAGGGCCTTCCCCCATTGCTCCTTCACCGACATCAAGGCCACGAGGATTCCGGCAATCGCGCCGCCGGCAATCAGACCCGACGACCAGAGCACGCCGGGCGAGCCTTCGGCCTCGGCATCGCTCTGTCCGCGACGCGTCACGCGCTCGACGAAGTAGCGAATCATGCCGCCGAAGAAAATCGGCGCCGATGACGAGAGCGGCAAATAGACGCCCACCGCAAACGGAAGCGACGCCACGCCACAGAGTTCCATTAGCACGGCGATAAAGACGCCAATCAGCACTAAGCCCCATGGGAGTTTTTGTGTCATCACGCCGTCGATGATCAAGGCCATCAACCGCGCCTTCGGGGCCTCGTACTTCGTGACTGTGGTCCCGTCGTCGCGCGCCTTCAGCGTGCCGTTGATGCCCGGATCCACTAAATAGGCCAAGTGGCCCGTGTCGTCGGCCAGATATTTTCCCGCCGCGACTTCGCCCTGTGCCTCGGGGAGTTGCACAACATGATATTCTTTCTGATCGATTGCACGTTCCGGTCCACCCACATGCTCCTTCAGCGTCATCGCGCTGACATCGACCGTGAATTTGGGGAAATCGACTTTATGGTAGATCGTCGAGGCATTGTTCAACACCAACAACGTGTAGCCGATCACGAGCGCGGAGGTCACTGAACCCAAGATAATGCCGATCTGTTGCGCCATCGGCGTCGCGCCAACCAGGAATCCGGTCTTCAAGTCTTGTGACGTCGTTCCGCCATTCGAGGCCGCAATGCAGACGATCGCGGCGACGCTGAGCGCCGTGAGGCGATAACCCGCGCCCATCCAACCGACAGCGACGAAGATCAAACACGTCAGGAGCAATGTGGCGACGGTCATCCCGGAGATCGGATTCGAAGACGATCCGATTTCGCCGGTGATCCGTGAAGAAACCGTGACGAAGAGAAAACCGAACAGCACGATCAGGATCGCGCCCAGTAAATTCATATGGAAGGTCGGCGCAAACCAGATGGCGAGGGTCAACAAGCCAACGCCGCCCAACACGATCCGCATCGGGATGTCGCGCTCGGTGCGCCGTCGCACGGCACCGGCGACGCTCACACCGGCCGCGCGCACATTGCGCAGCCCCGCGACCAACGACCGCGCAATCACGGGGAGGCTGCGGATCATGCTGATGATCCCGCCCGCCGCCACGGCACCGGCGCCGATATACAATACGTAATTCCGCCAAATTTCGTACGGCTTCATTTCGGCGATCAATTTCGTCGCGGGAAAGAGTGGCGTCGATTGATAGCTGCCGAACAATGTGATGGCCGGAATGAGTACGAATGCGGACAACACGCCGCCGGCCACCATGATGCTCGCAATGCGCGGACCGATCACGTAACCAACCCCGAGCAGCTCCGGCGCGACCTCGGTCGCAAAGACGGCATTCTTGTACCACGCCAGCGCGTATTCCGGGACATCCTTCCACAACTTCATACCGATATTGAGCAGCTTGTAGACGAAGCCGATACCAAATCCGATGAAGACCGTCCGCGCGCTGGTGCCCCCTTTTTCGCCGACGATCAAGACCTCCGCGCACGCCGTGCCTTCCGGATAGACGAGTTCTTTTTCGGCCCGGACAATCAACGCCCAACGGAGCGGGATCATCATTAAGATGCCGAGGATGCTCCCCAGCAGTGCGACAAGCATCACGCGGGCCAACTCCATGTTGTAGCCGAGGATCATCAACGCCGGCATCGTGACGGCGACACCGAATGCAATCGACTCGCCGGCCGACCCAGTCGTTTGCACGACGTTATTTTCCAGAATCGTCGCGCGGCGGACGTTAAACGCTTTCGAGAAGAGACGGAAGATCGTGATCGACATCACCGCGATCGGGATGGACGCGCTGACGGTCATCCCCACTTTCAACGCCAAGTAGAGACTCGAGGCCCCGAAGACGATGCCCAATACGCAACCGACAATCAGCGGGAGCGTCGTGAGTTCGGGAATACGGAGGTGATCAGCGATAAACGGCTTATGTGCTGTTTCCGATTCGGTCTTTGCCACCTTCACAGCCAACCTCCGCGTCGACGACATAGATCCTCCTCGGCGCCGTGTGTATACTTACGGCGATCCGAACGACTCACTCCGTTATTCGGTGACGGTCGGCGTGTTCACGTAATACGTTCCCAGCAACGTGACCCCATTCGCCCCGGCCTTCATGCCTAAGATCACGCGCGCGGCACTGGCGACATCGTTGTTGGCGGCAAACGTCAAATCATAGGAACCGGCATTCGTGACTGCCCCGTCTTCGCCGACGGCGTTGAAACGCTCGATCACCACGGC
The DNA here is from genome assembly GCA_016210045.1 of Deltaproteobacteria bacterium. Lineage (NCBI taxonomy): Bacteria > Pseudomonadati > Myxococcota > Myxococcia > Deltaproteobacteria bacterium. Next base: position 52,724 of record JACQUX010000019.1, read on the forward strand.
GCCGGATTGCACGGCATAGGTCTGGCTCCCATCGCTATAGGCGACGGAGCAAACGCTGAAACTTTTTTCACCGGTCTGCTTGATCACGATGGTCAGTTGTTGCACTGCTTCGCCGACCACGAGTCCGGCGCTACTCGGCGCGATCGTGATCTCGTTAGTGAATTGGCCTAACGCCTTCACCGCGACGGTGTTTGAGCCCTCGCTGCTATAGCCACTGTTTTCCGTGACTGAGGCGACTTCTGCGGCGGACACGGTGACGGCCGTTGCGGCGTCACAGGTCGTCGCATCGGTGCTGTAGTCCACGCTCCCGACAGTGGTCGGTTCGGCGGTCGGCGTTTCCTCTGCCGGCGCGGCTTCGGGCATCAGATTCAAAGAGCTGAGAATTTCCTGTTCCTGGGGATGATCGTTAAAGGCCTCACAGCCCGCGCCGAGCAAGCTCAGCGCACAAAGACACACGAGATAACTCGTGGGGAACCGATTTGACCGCATAGGAAGCTCCTTTCTTTCTATCTGTTGTTCGGCCCCCCGCCGAAAAAGTTGCGTAAAAAAAACGAACCATTTTTTTGTCGTGCAATATCAATAGATTACAAAGGAGTCATTTTCGCGCACCATTCCGAGCGCGCGATCGCGTCGCGGCTTCATACAGCGGCATCACCTCCGGCAAATAAGCGCGTAATCGCTCTGCCCTCACGCCACTGCTGGGATGTGAAGCATATATGCTGTTTTGCGCTCCACGCCGACTTGCAGCCCGCTCCCAAAGAACAATTGCCGTCCGTGGGTCATACCCAGCCTTCGCCATATACGTCAAGCCGATTCGATCCGCTTCGAGTTCATTGCGTCGACTGTAACTCGGAATAAAGACATTCACGCCTTCGGAGAAGATCTGTTGAAACAGATTGCCGCCTTCAACCGATTGCGTTGCGATAATGGAACTCGCAACACTTCCGGCGAGCGCCATCGTCATATTGCGCGTGAGCGATTCCGTGACATGGCGCGCCGTGGCGTGGGCGATTTCGTGCGCCAACACCGCAGCCAGTTCATCGTCGCTCCGTTGCTGGACCAGTCCGTGTTGTGCATCCCACAATCCGGTGTACACCATGATCTGACCGCCCGGCGCGCACCACGCATTCACGATCGGCAGCTGCGCCAAACGGACGACGTACGGAAAATTCGGCCGATGCGACACGACCGCCAACCGCGCCACGATGCGCTTCAGCCGTTCATACATCGCGGCGTCGGCCTTTGTGTCGGTCGCCACCGCACGCGGACGCGCTGCGAGCAACGCCACGCGCTGTGCCTCCATGACTTGTTGACCGAATTTGATGTCGTCTTGAAGCGAAAACCAATTGTAACTCTTCTTGCCGCTGATCAAATCGAGGGCGCAGCTCCCACTGCTGAAACTCAGCAGCAGGAGCCAGCCGACCGCCATGCGGCGGATGCCGGTAGCAACGTTCATGAAGGCTCCAACACTAATCGTTCGATCTCCGCGACAATCTCCGGATCATCCCAACGAATGGCGCCGGTGATGCGCCGCACCACACGGCCGGAGCGATCGACCAGGAAACTCTCCGGGATCACATACGTGCCATACAGATCGGCGACGCGACCGTCGCTATCGAGGAGGATCGGAAACTGCATCGGCACCCGCTGCTGAAATTGCGCGATTGTACCCCACGGATCTGGTTGATCGCCATCTTCGCTGATCGCGAGGATCTGGAAGTCACGGCCCGCGAAGTGCGCTGCCAAGCGGTTCAGCGAGGGGATCTCCATGAGACAGGGGCCGCAGGTCGTCGACCAGAAATTGATTAGCCGCACGTGTTTGGGGAAAAGATTCAACGAGACAAGCGTGCCCGCCGGCAAATCGACACGCGTGTCGGCAGCTACGGGGAGTGAAAATGCCGGAGCGATCGCCCCGAGGCCCAAGCCATCTGTGGGGGCCCGTTGACTGATGAAGGCCGCTATGCCAGCCGCAACCACGGCAATAAGCCAGACACGCCCTGTGAGATGGAAAAACGCGCGGCGAGCCATTTAGCCTTGGGCTTTAGCGGTCTTTGGCGCGCGCGCACTTGATGGCTTGGCCTGCTTCGAGGCCGCGCCTTCCGACTTGGCCGTGCGTTTCGCCGCAGGCGCACCGCCCGTTGCGGAACCACCACGTCGGGGACGCGCAGCCTTCCGCTTCGTGCCCTTCTCGGCCGCCACCTCGGCGGCGCCGTTCGCTGCAAGATATTCCAAAATCGCCATCGGGGCATTGTCGCCGTGCCGGAACCCGAGTTGCACGATCCGGGTATAGCCACCGCTGCGCTCTTTGAAGCGTTCCGGCATGGTCGCAAACAGTTTTTTTAGCGCCCCTTGGTTTTGCACGAAGCGCGCGGCCTGTCGCCGTGCCGCCAACGAACCTCGCTTGGCCCAGGTGACCATCCGGTCCGCCAGCCGCCGTACTTCTTTGGCCTTCGGCAACGTCGTTTCAATGCGTTCGCGCATGATCAACGAGGTGACCATGTTCCGCAACAAGGCCAAGCGATGTGGCGTGGTCCGCCCAAGTTTCCGAAATGCGATCTGGTGCTGCATAGAATCCGCTCCTTAGTCACTACAAGCTTGTTACTCGACATCCTTCGGTTTGAATTGCTCCGCATGCTTCGGATCAAAGCCTTCGACGCGCATGCCGAGCGACAACCCCATGTTCAGCATGATTTCTTTGATCTCGTTCAGCGACTTGCGACCGAAGTTTTTGGTCTTCAACATTTCTTGTTCGGTCATTTGGCACAATTCGCCGATATATTTGATCCCGGCATTCGCGAGGCAGTTCGCAGAACGGACCGACAATTCCAACTCGTCGACGCGACGGAACAAATTTTCATTGAGGATCGGCTGTTCTTCCACGCGCAGTTCTTCCGTCGGCTCCGGCACTTCGTCGAAATTGATGAACACTTGCAACTGTTCTTTCAAGATCTTCGCGGCATAGGCCATCGCGTCGTCGGGACGGACCGAGCCGTCGGTCCAGATCTCGAGATTGAGACAATCGTAGTCGGTGATTTGACCGACGCGCGCGTTCGTGACGGTGAAGTTCACGCGCCGGATTGGGGAAAACACCGCGTCGATCGCCATCATGCCGACCGGGAACTCGTTCTCCTTGTGGCGTTCCGCCGAGACGTAACCCTTCCCCATCCGCACCAGCAGTTCCATGTTCAACTTGGCACCTTCGCCCAGCGTGGCCAACTTCAACGTCGGATTCATGACTTCGACTTGCGATGAGACTTCAATATCGCCGGCCGTCAGGATTTTCGGCCCACTGGCCTTCACGGTCAACGTGGCTTCCTGCACCTCATGGATCTTGAAGCGCACTTGTTTCAGATTCAGGAGGATATCGCTGACGTCTTCTTCGACGCCGGTAATCGTCGAAAATTCGTGCAACACGCCGTCGATTTTCACGCCGACGATCCCACTCCCTTGCAATGAAGAGAGTAGAATGCGCCGCAAGCTGTTGCCCAACGTCATCCCGAAGCCACGTTCGAGCGGACGCACTTCAAATTTTCCGTAGGTCCCGCTGACCTCTTCACGCAACAACCCGCGGGGACGAATCAGACTGCGCCAGTTCCGATAAAGATGCATAGATCCTCCAGGAGGCACCGTGGCCCCAATGTTACTTCGAGTACAATTCGACGATCAGTTGCTCCCGCACCGGCAACGTGATGTGTTCACGCTGCGGCAACGCAACGACCTTGGCACTGGCCGCATTTTTGTCCAGCTGGAGCCAATCGGGAACGCCACCGCGACGCTCCACGCCCTCTAAGGATTCCACGACGGTCGTCAATTTCCGACTCGGTTCGGCCACGGCGATCTCGTCGCCCTCGCGCAAGCTGTACGAGGGAATGGAGACCCGTTTGCCGTTCACGTTCACATGCCCATGACGTACCAACTGGCGAGCCGCGTTGCGCGAACGCGCCAGTCCGGCACGTTGCACGGCGTTATCGAGTCGCAGTTCCAACAGGCGCAGCAGGTTTTCGCCGGTGATGCCCTTCATCCGCTCCGCGCGTTCGAACGTGCCGCGAAATTGACGTTCCAAGATGCCATAGAGCCGCTTCACCTTCTGCTTCTCCCGCAACTGCACGGAATATTCCGTTGGCTTGGTCCGTTTTTCGCCGTGCTGCCCCGGCGGGGTGGCACGCCGTTCGAAGGCACATTTATCGGTGAAACACCGATCGCCCTTTAAGAAGAGCTTCATTCCCTCTCGCCGGCATTGCCGACACACTGAATCCGTACACCGTGCCATACCACAATCCCTTTCCTTGCTCTCCCTCTCCCTTTGGGGAGAGGGAAGTCCGCAACATGCGGACGGGGTGAGGGGGAGCGCATACCAAGACATTCCTCCCCCTCACCCAACCCTCTCCCCAAGGGGAGAGGGGAACATAGACTTACACCCTCCGTCGCTTAGGCGGCCGACACCCATTGTGGGGAATCGGAGTTTCATCTCGAATCGACGTCGCTTTCAAACCCGTTTGCCCGATCGCCCGCATGGCGGATTCGCGGCCGGCACCCGGGCCCTTCACCAACACCGTGACTGTTTTCATCCCCATATCGCGAGCTCGCCGGCAGGCATCTTCCGACGCCACTTGCGCCGCGAACGGAGTCCCTTTACGCGATCCTTTAAAACCGCGCGCCCCGGCCGACGACCAGCACAGCACGTTCCCTTGCAGATCGGTGATCGTGATGTGGGTGTTATTAAACGTCGCCAGGATATGCACCACTCCGGTCGGCACATTCTTTTTGCTCTTTCGCTTCCCTTTGACCGGGGTCGCGGCGGCGGCGACTTCAGGCTTCGCCGCTTCCGCAGCGGTCGCTGGTGGCGTCTGTTTTTCTTGGTTCGTCGACATAATGCCATCTCTCCTTTACTTCGCGGTTGGGGCTTTCTTTCTTCCGGCAATTGGGACTCGTTTGCGACCCTTCGCGGTGCGCGCGTTCGAATGCGTCCGGCCCTTCAGCGGCAAGCGTCGGATGTGTCGCGACCCACGGTGCGAACCGAGGTCCTTCAACATCTTGATGTTGGCACCAATCTGCCGCCGCAACTCTCCCTCGACGGGATATTTGCCTTCGATGATTTCACGAATCCGTGCGAGTTGCGCCTCACTGAGCTCGCTGGATTTCGTCGCCGGATCAATGCCGGCCTCTTCGACGATCGAGGATGCTAACGTCGGGCCGATCCCATAGAGATAGCGGAGCGCAATATCCGTCCGCTTTTGTCCAGGAATGTCCACCCCTGCAATACGCACCATAATGGGCTCCTATCCCTGCCGTTGCTTATGCTTCGGATTCGAGCAAATCACTCGCACCACCCGCTTGCGCCGCAGGACTTTGCATTTTTCACAAATTTTCTTCACCGACGACCGAACCTTCATAAAAGAACTCCTTCCTTATTCTCCCTCTCCCCTTTGGGGAGAGGGCAGCCTTCCGAGCGGGGTGAGGGGGAGCCCTCACTACTTCGCCCGATACGTGATCCGTCCGCGGGTCACATCGTAGGGCGATAGCTCCACGGTGACTTTGTCTCCCGGCAGGATCTTGATGTAATACATCCGCATCTTGCCCGAGATATGCGCCAATACCTTATGTCCATTCTCCAGCGCCACTCGAAACATTGCGTTCGGTAACGTTTCCAGTACGGTTCCTTCCACTGCGATCGTATCCTGTTTTGCCATTACTGACTCAGTATCACCGGGCCCTGCTGCGTCAGGGCCACCGAATGTTCAAAATGCGCGGATCGCGATCGATCGAGTGTCACGACCGTCCACCCATCTTCGAGGACCTTGACCTCCGGTCCTCCCATATTCACCATCGGCTCCAGAGCCAGGACCAATCCCGGCGTCAACCGCATGCCTGTCCCCGCCTTCCCAAAATTCGGCACTTGCGGATCTTCGTGGAGCGCGCGCCCGATGCCGTGCCCGACAAAATCACGCACCACCGAGTAACCATGGGCCTCGACATGTTGCTGCACGGCGGCCGAGATATCGAATAACCGACTCCCGACGTGCATCGCAGCGATGCCGCGATATAACGACTCCTCGCTCACGCGCAGAAAATCTTGGATCGCCTGCGGCGGTTCACCGTCGCCGATATAAAATGTCCAGGCATGATCGCCATGGAACCCTTCCAAACATACCCCGCAATCGATGGAGATGATGTCTCCCGCCGCCAGACTGCGCTGCGGGTTCGGGATGCCATGCACCACTTCTTCGTTGATCGAGGTGCAGAGGGCGTGTTGATAGCCCTGATACCCTACGAACGACGGGACCGCGTGATGGGCCCGAATCCACTCCTCTGCCATCCGGTTCAGATCGTGCGTCGTGACCCCAGGCTTCAGATGTTCACGCAGCCGCTGCATGACCTCTACGACAATCGCGTTTGCGCGCCGTAACCGGTCGATCTCTTGTGCCGACTTGAGAAAGATCATGACACTTGCGACCAAATCGCCGCAAAAACTAAATCGGGTCCCCCAACGCCAGCGACTCGGCGCAGGATCCCTTGTCGTTCATAAAAATCAACTAACGGCGCCGTGGCCGCGGCATAGACCGCCAACCGCTTCCGGATGGTGGCCTCGTTATCATCGCTCCGCTGGATCAGGGCGCCGCCGCACTGATCGCACTTGTCGACCACCTGAGGTGGGGAGAAGCGCAGATGATAACCGGCGTGACACGCCGCACATTCGCGACGCCCCGAAAGTCTTGCCACGATCTCCGGTTCCGGTACGTCCAACAAGACGGCGTGTTCCACGCGCCCGCCGTGCTGACATAACATCGTGGCGAGCGCCTCCGCCTGCGCCGTCGTTCGAGGGAAGCCGTCCAACACAAATCCGCTGCCCACTGCGGCGCGATTCAACTGTTCCTGAATCAGGCCGATCATCACCGCGTCGGGCACCAATTCTCCGCGGTTCATATAGCCTTCCGCCGACCGGCCGAGCTGCGTACCATCTCGCACCGCAGAACGCAACAATTCCCCGGTGGTCAATCGCAGGGCTTTGGCCTGAGTCGCCAACCGAGCGGCCTGGGTCCCTTTGCCGCTCCCCGGCGGGCCTAAGAGGATGACCTGCATGACTTACCCTCTCCGCCCTCGGAAGCGCGTGGCGCCGCCCTTTTGGCCCAACACGCCTTCGTAATGATGCGACAAGAGATGGGCTTCCATCTGGGAGACCGTGTCCATTGCGACACCGACCATGATCAACAACGATGTGCCACCGAAGGTAAAGGCGATGCCCGGTGGGACTTTCATCCAGGTAGTGAGGATTTGAGGCAACAAACACACTAGCGTAATGTAAAGCGCCCCGCCGACGGTGATCCGGCTCAAGATGCGATCGAGATAATCGGAAGTCGCCTTGCCGGGACGGATCCCCGGGATATAGCCGCCATGTTTTTGGATATTTTCCGCGACATCCACCGGATTGAAGGCCACGGCGGTGTAGAAAAAGGTGAAGAAGACGATCATGACGGCGTATAGGCTGTGGTGAATCCAGCCGGCGTTTAGCTGTTGTGCCAACTCCTGCATCCAACCGCCGCCGGCGAACTGGGCAATCGTGGACGGAAATAAAATCAGCGACTGGGCGAAGATCGGCGGAATCACGCCGGCCATGTTGATCTTCAACGGCAAGTGCGACTCTTGCCCCCCGTACAACTTCCGCCCGACGACACGTTTGGCATATTGGACCGGAATGCGGCGAAAGCTCCGCTCGAAATAGACGATGGCACCGATGATCGCGAAGATCAGCCCGAGCAACAGAATAAAACCGAGCAGCTCGCCGTACTGACCACGCTCCGCCCACGCCGCGCGGAAACTGGCCGGAACCCGCGCGACAATTCCGGCAAAGATGATCATCGAGATGCCGTTCCCAATGCCACGCTCCGTAATTTGTTCCCCGAGCCACATCAAGAATGCCGTGCCGGTGGCCAATGTCAGCATGCTGAGCAGATAGAATCCGAGACCGCCGACGCCGGGCAGCAACACGCCTTGTTGCGCGAGTCCATAACTGATGCCGAACCCTTGGACCATACTGAGTACGAGCGTCCCGTAGCGCGTGTATTGCGTAATCTTACGGTGACCCGCTTCTCCCTCTTTTTTCAGTTGCTCGATGGCCGGGACGGCGATCGTCAACAGTTGGAGGATGATCGACGCGCTGATGTAGGGCATGATCCCGAGCGCAAAGACGGAAAAGTTTTCGAGGGCGCCGCCGGAGAAGAGGTTAAAAATGTCAAAGACCGTGCCCTGCTTCAGGATGTTTTCCAACGCCTTGGTATCGACGCCGGGCGCGGGGACATACACGCCGAGGCGGTAGATCCCCAGCATCAGGAGCGTAAAAACTACCCGATTGCGCAACTCGGGAATTTTCGCGATGTTCCCAACGACCGCCACCCTGCCCCCTTGGCGGGTTGTTTAAAAAGGCCCATCTGCGTCGTTGATTCGGCGTCGCACGATCCTCACGTACATCGAGTACGCTCCGGTCGCGCGACGCCGAACCGCCTAACAGCTAGACCTTTTTAAACAACCCGCAACCAATTACCTCTTCCCCACAACTTGTTAACCACTGGTGGCGAGGGATTCGATCTGCCCGCCCGCCGCTTCAATTTTTTGTCGTGCTGCTGCAGAAATCCACGATAATCGGATCGTCAATGGCGCCTTGCAATCGCCGCGCGCCAGCAACTTGATGCCATCGTAGCGACGGCGGATCAAGCCACGTTCCTTCAACGCCTCGAGAGTCACCGGCACCCCTTGCGGCCAGGTCGCCAATTGGTCGAGATTGACGACCCCAACCGTACGCGCAAAGACGGTGTTATTGAAACCGCGTTTCGGCATGCGCCGATGTAACGGCATCTGGCCGCCTTCGAACCCGACCTTATGGTAGCCACCGGAGCGGGATTTCTGCCCCTTGTGCCCCTTCGTGGACGTACCGCCGTGTCCGCTGGCATCGCCGCGTCCGAGTCGTTTACGCGCTTTTCGTGCCCCGACTGAAGGCTTGAGTTCATTGAGTCGCATAGGCCTTATACCCTCGCTTCCACGGCTGCGGCCACGACCTTGGCTCGCAGCGCCGCATTGAGCTCCGGCGATTGGAGGGATTCGAGGCCGTTCAGTGTGGCTTTAATCACGTTGTGCGGATTATTAGTGCCGATACATTTCGTCAGGATATCGTGAATCCCAGCCGCCTCGACGACCGCGCGGACCGCGCCGCCAGCAATCACGCCGGTCCCAGCGGCCGCCGGCTTCAACATCACGCGCGCCGCGCCGTATTGGCCGATAATTTCATGCGGAATGGTCACGCCTTGCAGCGGGATACGAATCATGCTGCGCTTGGCGCGGTCGATCGCCTTGCGCACCGCATCCGGGACCTCGTTGGCCTTGCCGAGCGAATAGCCGACGCGGCCATGGCCATCGCCGACCACGGCGATGCAGGAAAAGCTAAACCGCCGCCCACCTTTCACCACTTTGGCGACGCGGCTGATATGCACCACGCGTTCGATATACTGTTCCTGTCGATCGTTCCGGTCCGTCCGCTCTGCCATAATTAAAACTCCAACCCTTTGGCACGTGCACCTTCAGCCAGGGCCTTGACCTGTCCGTGATAAAGAAATCCACCGCGATCAAATACGACATTCTTGATCTGTTTCGCCAACGCCCGCTCCGCCACAACCTCGCCGACACGCTTCGCGGTCTCGCAGGTTGCCGCGGTCTTCTGCGGTTTCGCGTCGTTCTCGCAAGAAGACGCTGCCGCCAATGTGGCACCATTCTGGTCGTCGATCACTTGGGCGTAGATATGTTTCAAACTCCGATACACAGCAAGCCGAGGCCGCTGTGTCGTGCCGACCACATGGTCTCGCACTCGATGATGCCGACTTTCCCGCGCCTCTTGTCGTGCCCGTACTCGTGCCATACGTCCTTACCCTGCTTTCTTCGCTCCGCTGGTGGCCGCGGCCTTACCCGGTTTGGTCTTAATGACTTCGTTACTATAGCGCACACCCTTCCCTTTATAACGATCCGGAGTGCGGAGTCGACGCAGCCGCGCCGCCGTTTCACCCAGCAATTCCTTATTGGCGGAGCTGAGCGCGATCCGTGTCAGCTTGGCTTCGCCCTTCACGCCGTCCGGCAACGTAAAAACGACCGGATGCGAATAGCCGAGTGTGAGGTGCAATGCATTGCCTTTGAGTTCCGCCTTATAGCCAACGCCGACCAGATCCAGTTCACGCCGAAATCCGACCGACACGCCTTCGACCATGTTGTTGACGAGCGCCCGTGACAGCCCATGTAACATCCGGGCCTCGCGGGATTCCGACTTGCGGGTACAGACCACGGACTTATCGGCCACCGCGACGTCAATGTGCGGCGACAGCGAGCGACTCAACGTGCCCAATGGTCCCTTGACCGTGACTACCCCGGCAGCTGTGTGTACCGTGACCTTTTCAGGAACTGGAATCGGTTGTTTCCCTACGCGCGACATAATTTTCCACTTTCCCACTTAAGCACTTACGCATTTAAGGACTTAAGCACTGACACACTGAGTTACCACACCTTACACAAGACTTCGCCGCCCACCTTGTTCCGACGCGCGTCGGCGTCAGTCATGATGCCCCTCGGCGTGGAGAGGATCGCGATGCCCAAACCCTGGCGAACCGGCGCCAGATCTTGATATCCGATATAGACGCGACGACCCGGCGTGCTGATCCGATGGCCATTGGTAAAGACCGCTCGACGATCGGCCGTATATTTCATCGCAATCACTAACTGCTTCCGCGGTGCCTCGCCTAGCACATCCACGCCGTTCAAGTAGCCTTCCGACTGGAGCACACGTGCCACAGACTCTTTCACGCGCGAATGCGGCATCGTCACTTGGTCGAGACGACTCTGGTTCGCATTACGAACCCGCGTCAGCAAATCGGCAATCGGATCGGTGACATTCATGGAACTATCCTTTATTCACAGCTTTGCACGTAAGCACTTAAGTACTCACGCACTTAAGCACTTCCCTTTACCAACTGGCCTTCATCACGCCCGGCAATTCGCCCCGCAGCGCCATGCCACGGAAACAGAGCCGGCACATATTGAATTTTCGGATGTAACCGCGCGGCCGTCCGCAAATGGGGCAGCGATTCCGCTGCCGCACCGCAAACTTCGGTTTCCGCAACGCCTTAATCATCAAACATGTCTTTGCCATGAGCGCCTCAGTCCTGCGTCGATTGACGGAACGGCATGCCGAGCAATTCGAGTAGGCGACGCCCCTCTTGATCGGTCCGCGCGGTCGTTACAAATGTCACATTCATGCCGTACGAGTGTTGCATCTTATTGACGTCCACTTCCGGAAACACCACATGCTCCGTAATGCCGAGCGTATAGTTGCCGTGCCCGTCAAAGCCGGTGGCCGAGACCCCCTTAAAGTCGCGGACCCGCGGCAAGGCGACGCCGATGAGGCGTTGCACGAAGTCGTACATTTGATTGCGCCGCAACGTGACCCGCACGCCGATCGGCAGGCCTTTGCGCAATTTGAAATTGGAAATGGCCTTCTTGGCCTTCGTGATGGTCGGGCGCTGCCCGGTAATCGCGGTAATGTCGCGCATTGCGGTGTCGATCACCTTGCTGTCTTGGACGGCTAACTTCAAGCCGGCATTGACAACGACTTTCGACAGTCGCGGCACACGATACACGTTCGCGATACCCAGCTCCTTTCGAAGCGCGGGCATGACGTCTTGCTGAAATTTTGTTTCTAGCTGTGTTCCTGCCATAACTATTGATTCCCGATGACTGTGCCGCACCGATGACACACCCGCTGTTTCTTCCCTTGCCCATCCACCTGGTGCCGCAGGCGCACCGGCCGCGCGCATTTCGTGCAGACCGGCATCACTTTCGACAAATGGATAGACGCCTCTTTTTCAACGACGCCGCCCTGCGGATTCTTTTGCGTCGGCTTCATGTGCCGCTTCACGAGATTAATCCGCTCGACAATCACGCGTTCATGCTTCCGATCGATCCGTAGAATTTTCCCGCTCTTGCCGCGCGACCGTCCGCCGATCACTTGGACCGTGTCGCCGCGCCGCAATTGGGTGATCACCGTGCCATCCATCACAGCACCTCTGGGGCCAACGAAATGATTTTCATAAATTTCCGTGCCCGTAACTCGCGAGCCACCGGACCAAAGATACGCGTGCCTAACGGCTCGCTCTGTTCATTAATGAGCACGGCGGCGTTTTCGTCGAAACGGATGTAGGAACCGTCGTGGCGGCGAATTTCTTTCCGTGTGCGCACAATGACCGCACGTTTGACGTCGCCTTTTTTCACGCGCGCGCGCGGAATGGCTTCCTTGATAGAGACGACGATGATATCGCCGATGCTGGCATATTTGCGGCGTGTGCCGCCCAGCACTTTGATGCACATAACACTCTTGGCCCCGGAATTATCGGCGACGTCGAGAATGGATTCCTGCTGGATCATACCGCTACCCCTACCATTTCATCGCCCACGCCGCGTTTGACGACGTTGGCTAACGCCCAATGTTTCGTCCGGCTGATCGGTCGGCTTTCTTGGATCACGACCATATCCCCGACCTTCCCATCGTTTTTCGGGTCGTGCACATGATAGTTCGTAGTGCGACGGACGTACTTTTTCATTTCCGGGTCCTGCACGACGCGCTGCACTTCGACGATAATCGTTTTATCCCCGGAGCGGCGAATGATGCGCCCTTTGCGTGTCCTGCGTCGATTGCCCAATGTCTGCGTCATAAAACGTACCCCACCGGTTAGTTCCCGCTGCTCCGCTCTTGCAAGATCGTTTTCAATCGGGCCTGGTCGCGCCGCAACTGCTGCAGTCGCGCCGGGCTGGCCAACTGCTGACTGCGCCGTTTAAAATGGAGGCGGAAAATCTCTTCCGCCCACTCTTGTTCCAGCTTTTGTAGTTCCTGCGTGACCTTCCCGCGCAGCTCCTTCGCCTTCATAACCCCTCCCGTGCGATAAAGCGGGTCCGCAGCGGTAGTTTGTACGCCGCCAAACGGAGTGCATCCACCGCGACGGTGCGCTCGATGCCGACCAGCTCAAACAGGATACGCCCGCGCTGGACCGGAGCAACCCAACCTTCCACGGCCCCTTTGCCTTTGCCCATACGGACTTCGGCGGGCTTCTTCGTGATCGGCTTGTCCGGAAAGATCCGAATCCACATCTTCCCGCCCCGCTTCATATGCCGGCTAATGGCCACCCGGCTGGCTTCAATTTGGCGGGCCGTAATATACCCTGTGGTCAGCGCTTGCAAGCCATATTCACCAAAAGCGAGCTCAATGCCGCGACTGGCCATCCCGCGGAGGCGCCCCTTCTGCTGCTTGCGATATTTAGTTCTCGATGGTTGTAACATAAATGTTTCGCGCCCCTATAAGATATCACCCCGATAGACCCACGCCTTTACGCCAATCTTGCCATAGGTCGTGTTCGCCTCGGCAAAGCCATAATCGATGTCGGCCCGGAGGGTATGCAATGGCACTCGGCCCTCGCGATACCACTCCCGCCGCGCCATTTCGGCTCCGGCCAAGCGGCCGCCGCAGTGCACTTTGATCCCTTCCGCGCCCATCTTGAGCGCGGTTTGCACGGCCTTCTTCATGGCCCGTCGAAAGGCGACGCGCCGTTCCAATTGCATCGCGACGTTCTCGGCGACCAGCTGCGCATCCAATTCCGGCTTCCGCACTTCTTGAATATTCACAATCAATTCATACGGGGTGGTTTTCTGCAATTCGGCGCGCAACGAATCGATCCCGGCCCCTTTTTTCCCGATGACTAACCCAGGCCGTGCGGTCCAGAGGGTAATTTTCACCTTGTCAGCGGCCCGTTCGATGTCGATTTTTGCAATGCCGGCATGATGCAGTCGGCTTTTCAAGACATCGCGAAAGCGACGATCTTCATGGACCCACTCCGCATAGCGTTTCCCGTCGGCATACCACCGGGAATCCCACGGCTTTGTAATGCCAACCCGAAACCCTTTTGGATGCGTCTTTTGCCCCATTTTACCGCTCTCCCAGCTCAATCTGTAAATGGCTGCTCGCCTTAACGATCGGATGCGCCATCCCACGAGAACGGGGACGCGATCGCTTGAGACGAGGGCCTTCATTCACGGTTAACGTTCGGACGTAGAGACGATCTACATCCACCCCACCGCGCTGATCCGCGTTCGCCAATGCCGATTTGAGCAACTTCAGCACGGGTCCTGCGGCGCGCCGTGTACAAAACTGGAGCAATTCCATGGCCGTCTCGACCCGCTTGCCGCGCACCAAATTTGCGACGACACGCACCTTGGTCGGGGCCATCCGGACGTGACTAAATGTTGCCTTGCCTGTGGTTGCCATAAAAGACCTTTACTTGGCGGCAGCGGCTGGCGCAGCGGCCGAGCCCCCCGTCGTCTCTTCCTTCTTGATTCCGGAGTGACCACGGAAGCTGCGGGTCGCCGCAAACTCGCCCAGCTTATGACCCACCATATTTTCCGTCACGAAGATCGGCACGAACTTGCGCCCGTTATGGACGGCCATCGTGAGACCCACCATATCCGGAATAATCGTGGAACGCCGCGACCAGGTGCGAATCACTTGCTTTTGCCGGGACGACTGCGCCACCGAGACCTTGGCCAACAAGTGTTGATCGACAAAGGGGCCCTTCTTTAATGAACGCGGCATAAATTACTTTCTCCTTTTGACAATCAGCCGATCACTGGGCTTTTTGCCGCGGGTTTTGTAGCCCTTCGCGGGGACGTTGGTGGCACTGCGCGGATGATTGCCACCCTTACTTCGCCCTTCACCGCCACCATGGGGATGGTCGACCGGGTTCATCGCCATGCCACGCACATGCGGCCGCCAACCCAACCATCGGACCCGCCCCGCCTTACCGAACGCGATATTTTCATATTGCTCATTGCCGACCTGCCCGACGGTGGCCCAGCATTCGTGATGGATCAAGCGGACTTCCCCCGACGGCATCTTGAGGTGAATGTGATGCCCGTCTTTGGCCATGACTTGCGCGAACGTCCCAGCCGCGCGGCAGAGCTGGCCTCGGCCGCCGATCTTCAGCGCGACGTTATGGACCGAAGTTCCCACCGGAATGTTTTTCAGCGGCAACGCGTTGCCAGGGAAAATCTCCGCGTCGGCGGCCGCGAGCACTGTTTGCCCGACGGTCAATCCGATCGGATGAATGATGTAGCGTTTTTCGCCGTCACGATAGGTGATCAAGGCCAAATGCGCATTGCGGTTGGGATCGTATTCGATCGCGGTCACAACACCGGGGATCCCCAACTTGTTGCGGCGGAAATCGACCAGGCGATAATGCTTCGCCGCCCCGCCACCACGATGCTCCTGGGTAATGCGGCCGGTATTATTGCGACCGCCGGAGCGTCGCAACGGCGCCAACAAACGACTCTCCGGCGCCTTCTTGCTCAGCTCGGGCGTTTGCAACGCGATATGGAAGCGACGACCTGGTGACGTCGGCGAAAACTGCTTCAACGGCATGTTACACTCCCTCGCTGAAATCCAATTTCTGTCCCTCGGCCAACGTCACGACCGCTTTTTTCCAGTCAGAAAGCTGGACCGCTTGGCCACGCCCGCGCAACGCGCGCCGCTTCTTTCCCGGATTCCGCTGCGTCTGGATGTTGGTCACTTTCACTCGGAAAAATTTTTCGATCGCTTGCCGAATCAATGGCTTCGTCGCCCGAGGATCGACCTCGAACGCATATTGTTGCAAGGCCTGGCCGGCGACGGCCTTTTCGGTCACGATCGGTTTACGTATGACGTCGTAGAGGTTCATGCCGCGTATCCTTGCAACTGTTCAAAGGCTGCTTTGGTAAACACCAGATAATCATGCTGCAGAATAATAGCGGTATTCAAGCAGCGCGCCTCGCGGATGCCGATCCCGGGAATATTGCGCGCCGAGCGGCTCACGGCAGTGTTCGGGCGATCCAGCACCAACAGGCCGTTCTGCACACCGAGGGTTTGTAGGATTTTGACCAGTGGCTTCGTCTTCGGCGCCGTCACGCCCCAATCATCGATGACGACGAGTTTGCCTTCCCGCAATTTGAGCGTCAGCGCCTGCGACAACGCAGCACGCCGTTGTTGCTGCGGCATCGCATATTCCCAATGGCGCGGTCGCGGGCCGAAGGTCTGACCGCCGGTCACAAAGAGCGGGCTCCGCGTGGAACCGTGACGCGCGCGACCGGTGCCCTTTTGTTTGTACGGTTTTTTCCCACCGCCACGCACTTCGGCGCGGGTCTTGGTAGAGACAGTGCCTTGTCGCGCATTGGTCCGCGCCGCTTGCACCGCCTCGTGCAACAAGCCGGTGCATACCTTCGACTCGGCCATAAACGCGGGGATCGGGAGCTCCCCGACTTGCTGCTTTTCCACTGAATACACCGTCACCGTCGACATAGGTCTCTCACTTTTTATACTGACGAACTCACGCCCGTCAGCACTTACGCACTCGCCGCACCCTTGATCGATTCAAGGACCTTGGCCTCAAAGGACAGCGCCCGATTCGTAATACGGAGCATCCCATTCCGCCCGCCAGGCACCCCGCCTTTGACCAACAGGACATTCGCCGTTGGGTCGATATCAATGACTTCTAAATTGCGGATCGTCGCCGTCACATTGCCCATCTGGCCGGGCATGCCGGTGTTCTTCAACACCCGAGCCGGCCAGGTCCGCATCCCGATCGATCCGGTCGTGCGATGAAAGTGCGAGCCATGCGCACCGGGACCGCCATGCTTGCCACACCGTTTGATCACGCCTTGAAAACCGCGACCCTTCGTGGTCCCTTGGACTTGCACGGTATCGCCCTTCGTGAATACGGCCACCGTCAGTTGCTGGCCCGGGGCAAATTGGCTGGCATCTTGGCAGCGAAATTCGCGCATCACCCGTGCGGCAGCGAGGCCGCGTTTCTTCGTGACCCCAACCACGGCCTTGCTCTGCAACGAGTCGCGCTTCAACGGCTCCCACGCGACTTGAATGGCGTCGTAGCCGTGCGTTGCCTTGGTCTTGCATTCAACCACGACGCAGGGCTTCGCCTCCAGCACGGTGACGGGGACATATTCCCCGGTCTCAGTGCGATATCGCGTCATGCCTTTTTTACGTGCCAACAATCCCAGCGCCATAATCCACCTATGCCATTTTAATTTCGACCTCTACGCCGGCAGCCAAATCGAGCTTAATCAGCGCATCGACGGTCTGTTGCGTGGGATCGAGGATGTCGATCATCCGTTTATGAGTGCGAATTTCAAATTGCTCCCGCGATTTTTTGTCGACGTGCGGGGAACGCAACACACAAAACCGTTCGATCTTGGTCGGCAACGGCACCGGGCCCGCAACGCGCGCTCCGGTGCGCTTCGCGGTATCGACGATCTCACCGGCGGCCTGATCCAACAGCTTATGATCGAAGCCCTTGAGCCGAATCCGCATCTGCTGACTTTTATCTACCGCCTGTGCCGTTGTCATCCAATCAACCCTTTCCATACTCTCCCTCTCCCGTTGGGGAGAGGGATACCATTTACACCAAAATTTCCGTGACGACGCCCGCACCCACGGTCCGGCCCCCTTCGCGGATCGCAAACCGCAATTCCTTCTCCATCGCGATCGGCGTGATCAGGTCCACCACCAGGTTCGCATTGTCCCCCGGCATCACCATCTCCACCCCTTCCGGCAACTCCACGATCCCCGTC
>JACQUX010000020.1 GCA_016210045.1 Deltaproteobacteria bacterium
CTCAAGGCCCTCACAGTAGGCCGCCCAAACGGCATCCGCAAAGGCCCGCCGACTTCGCGCCGTGGTGAGCGACGCGGCCACCGTCCGCGCCGTCGCGAGGAAGCGGGCCTCATCGATCGCGACGAGAGCTCGTCGCTCGACAAGCGGCGTTGCCGCCAGGATCAGCCCCAGCGGGGAAGTCTCCGTCGTCTTTGCCAATCGCTGCCGAAATGCTGATTGGCTAGGGCATGCCGCCGGCTCAAGGCCCTCACAGTAGGCCGCCCAAACGGCATCCGCAAAGGCCTGCCGACTTCGCGCCGTGGTGAGCGTCGTGGCCACCGTCCGCGCCGTCGCGAGGAAGCGGGCCTCATCGATCGCGACCGCTTTTTTAGCTGGCCAATATGGAATAGCGCGGTCCTGTAATGCCGCGCGGATTGTTGCAATTTTCACATCGTTTTCCCCATCGATCTCCATAGACCATCCGCGGAGGAGCGCATCCGGATGGAGCTCCTGCGCCAGATGGTCCAGGAGTTGGACGTATATCCGCAGAAACGCGGCGACTGGGGCGGGGGCGACCGCAGCATGCACGCGCCACTGCTCGCGCACCCAGACGACCTCGCGCAGGCCGCTCTGCGCGGCGCGCCGGTCCCATGCCGCCCACGTGGTGTCGAGGACGTGTTTTGCGACGACCCCGGCGACTGTGGCTCCCGTCGCGCCCGCCCGCAGGTATCGCAGCATCTCCGTTGACACCGTTCCCGCGACCCCCTGCTGCAGGCCGCTCCAGGCGCTCGCCTCCCGCCAGATGGCATCGGCGGTCGCGCGCAGATCGCCCGCCACGGCCTCGGGGAGCGACCAACTCTCGGGCGTCGCCTGCGTCACATCCACGGCGACCTGCGCCCACTCGCCGACGGCGTGGGTGAGCCGCGCGCCCGTCGCGGCGAAGCGGCGCTCGAGGTTCGCGCGATGTTGTGCCGCGCTGCGGGATTCGCCGCCGGGGCCGGTCGATTGTTCGTAGAGGGCGACCACGTGCAACGTGCGCGTCGTGGCATCGAGCCAGCCGATGAGCGCATCCGCACTGTGGCGGGTGTCGCCGGTCGTGAGTTGCGGTTCCACAAGGACCAGCATGCGCGGATCTTCATCGCGCACGGCGGCAAAATCGTCGAGCACCGCCGCTCGCTGGACAATTTCCGCCAGATGCCCGAGCAACTGATCGCGCCAGGCCAGCTGTTGACCGCTGGTGACACAGCCCTGTCGATTCGGCGCGGTCATGAGTTGGCCGAGCAATTGGCGCAGGCGCACCAGATCCATCGGATGCAACCCTGCGCGGCGCGCCTCGAGCCATGCGTGCAGCGTGGGCAGCGGCGCGAAGGGCGCGAGGTGCTCCGCCGCCAGTCCCTCGTGCCAATACGCGCGCGTGGCCGCCAGAAAGTCGGTGAGATCGAGCGGCCCCGGGTCGTCGGACCATCGGGGCGGCAACGGCAGCGTGGTGTCCACGGAGGGGGGCACCACCGGCAGCGTGGGATCCACGCGCACGGGACGCACACGACGCAGCAGGGGATCGCTCGCGTCGTCTGGGATGTCGCGCGCCAGGGCCGGTGGAATCTGTGCGCGGCGCACGACGTAGGCCACGTGTTCGAGCAGCAGCACGGCGTATGTGTCATCACCCACCGCCCGGGCCAACTCGGCGGGCGAGGCTAACCGCACATCCGGCGCGAGATGAAAATCCACGCCCAGCGCCGCGAGCGTGGGCCCGCCGCGGGCCATCGTCTCGAGCGCGGCAAACACGCGGTGGTAGCGCGCATCACCGAGAATCGGATCGAACATGCGACTATTGACCCGCACCGGATGCCAATCAGTGCGCTGGAGCACCGCCCGCAACCGGGCGCTGTCGCTCGTGGCCGGATCGATCGCGCGTAACTGCGGGGCGAGATCGCCCAGACGTTTTGCGCGCGCCGACGATGACACGCCCCCGGCACCGGGGCCAGTGGGGGTGGGCATCCCTGGCACGGCGTTCCGTTCCTGCCGCGCGTACACCGGTCCACGCCCCGAAAAACGACGGGCATGTCCTGCAGAATGCTGCTGTCTTCGGTGAAGCCGCATATCCGATTATCGTCCGCCGAGTTGAAAAGTTGCGTAAAAAATGTATGGCAACATCTCGTGCCGCGAATCCACATTTATGCAGTTCCCCGCGTTATGCCGGGACGTTGGCGGCGAGGACGGCGCGCACGGCGGAGTAATCTTCGAGCAGGGCATCGAAGGTGCGCAAGTGGAGTTTGTCGGCGATCGAGAGGATGGCGCCGTCCGCAACGAGTTCGCGGAGCCACTGACGGGTCGTGTGGGTCTCGGTTGGGAAATGGACGTCGGGGCCATATTCGCTGCGGGACCAAACGATGGTGCGCGTCGCGCCGGCCCAATTCCGCGCTTGTTCGCGGACTAGCGCGCGGAGCAAGTCGAGATGATCGAGTGTCTCCGGTGACGCGGTATGGTTCACTTTCCACCGCGTGAGATTGAGCACTGCAGCGGCCGACAGTAGACGTCCGGCGCGCAGGAAGCTGGCGGCGGCGGCCAATCCGGAGGCGATGGTGTGTTGCGTGTTGCGCGGCCTGACTCGTTGTGGCGCCAGCGCCGCATTGCGGATCGGGCCGGAGGGGCGGAGGGCGGCGGCGACGCCGTGTGCACTGCCGGCGAAGACATTCGCAAAAAAGAGTCCGCGTTGTTCGCTGGCCCGCGCGGCGGCAGCGAGGCCGATCCCATCGGCGATCCCGCCCACGGTCTTGCCGACGACATCGAGTGGCCAAGTGATCGCGCGGCGCCAATTGGCGAAGACAGCGTCGATGCCTTGCATGGCCAATGCACCTAAGTAATAGAGTCCAAGCAAATACGGTGACAGGCCGAACGCGTCGACTTGTGGTGTATCAACTTGGTCCGCGCCAGCGGCGCGTGCCTCCGACAGGCCGACCATGAATCCGGCGCCGATCGTCAACGCCAAGCCCGCAGCGCGGCCCCACGAGACGGCCGCTGACGCGCCGCGATCGCGGCAGCGCACGCCCGTTGGCTGCGACGCGTCCCGCATGAGTTGCAATGCCGCTCCGCGGGGCGGTGCGACGGCCGCTATCCCCGGATGGCGGCTGCGCAAACGCGTTGCGGCGGCGGCATTTCCGGCGCGCGTGGCGTGTCGCAAGTGATGGGCGTCGGCAATGGATCGTCGTAGCTGGCGCAGTCCTGACATGGCATTCTCCTGTGATGAGCGATTGACGGCATTTTGCCGTCACATCGCGCGGCCGCGACCTAACACGCGGGCGTGCGGTCAGGGAAGGGGAAAGTGGGCGGCGGTCATCGCGGTGTGGGCAGCCAGGCTGGGGGCCAGGTGAGCCAGAGGACGGGCCCGAGTGCCGGTTCGAGCACGCCGATATGCGGCTGATGATGTTGCTGGAGCCACGCGAAACTGAGCGGTGGATAGCAGTCTTTGTCGCCGCAGCCGATGTCATAGAACTGGCGGAGTTGCGAGATCGTGCGCATCCAGCGGACGCGCACGCGATCGACGGCACGTTCCAGTGCCGCCGGTTGTTGCAACGAAAAATAGCTGATGCCTCCGTAGACCAGCGGTATTTGGCGGCCATCGAAATAGAGCGATCTGACCATCCGATCGATGCGTCGTGCCAGGGATTCGAGCTTCGCTTGACCGAGCAAGTTCGCTTGGAACGTCGTCGTCGCGGGGAGGTGCATTTTGCGCGGCTGGTAGAAGACGCGCTGCACGGCGGCGCGGGTCGGGACCAGGCGGTTGTGCCAATTGGATTTGGGGGCAGGCGTTAGCGTGAACACTGCCTCGTCCGTGGCATGGAGTTTCAGCGTGAGCAGCGTCTCGTCCGTGGCGTGGAGTTGCGGATAGAGGGCGAATAGCTCTTTGACGCCTTCGGCAAATTGGGGCGTGGCCACGGCGTTGCCGTAAACTTGGGCCAAGGTCGCGGCGACGCTCGTGATCATGCGGTCGCGCGCGGTGTCGTCGATCGTCGCGCGGAAGTCTTGCGCATTGATGACGCCGTTCCGATCGGTGTCGAGCGGGCAGAGCCCGGCGAGCGCGGCCGGCTCTTCGATCCGCAACTGGAGGCCGCGCGTGTTGGCGTCGCGATCGCCGTGGAATTGAGGCGGCGGTTGATCATCCTCGATCCGCACGCCGTGGTCCAGGCATGGATCGCGCGGCGCCGGCAGCTGCGCGTAGGCGACAAGGGTGCGGAGGGGCAGCGAGATCATCGGCGCTCTCCTCCGGAGTCCAGCCGTTCGAGCACTTGCGCCACCGCAGCGACGTCGCAGTCGTCGCGCAAGATCCGCAGCAGCGTATAGCCATTGGCATCACGGGAGGCCGCTCCCAGCGCCATCCCAACCGCGTCGGGAA
Source organism: Deltaproteobacteria bacterium (assembly GCA_016210045.1). Lineage (NCBI taxonomy): Bacteria > Pseudomonadati > Myxococcota > Myxococcia > Deltaproteobacteria bacterium. The sequence continues at coordinate 4,373 of JACQUX010000020.1, forward strand.
CGTGCGCGAAGTCGATCGCGAGGATCGCCGTGCGGAGCGCCTCAAGGGACGGGTCAGTCGTAGGATCTCCCGCCCACACGGTGCGCAGGGTCGCGGCGATCGGCTGCCACAACCAATGTTCGGCGATCGGGGTCGGAACGCGCGGCGGCTGCGGCAACGTGAGGGCTTGCGCCTCGGGGGCCGTCGCGGGTTCTTCCAAGTCGGCGAACGACGGCATATGCGCCAGCAGCGTGCGGTCGACGAGGCGCAAGAAGACCACGAACGGCGGACGATCAGTCGCGTTTTCCATCAGGTGGAGTTCCGTGAGCCAACGGATCAACTCTTTCGGCCCCTGCCCCGGAAACGCATCGAGATAGGTCCGGATACGGGCTTCAACGGGGGCATCGTGTTCGCCGGCCTCGGCGGCGACGGCCTCGGCGACGAGCGCGAGTTGCAGCAGGTCGCGTGACTTCGGGAGGGCGTGGAGCCGGGCGACGGCCGCGCGCAGTGCCGGGGCGGCGAGCCGTTGCGTCGCGGCGTCGGCGTGCGCGAGCAGTCGGGCCGCGGTTTCGACGCCGACTTGGGCAATGCGACGCGACTCGGTCAAATCGGCAAAGAGCGGCGCCAAGTCGTGCGATCGGACCGGGAGTGCCGGGTTCGATCGCGCCGCTGCCACGTCGCGCGCTTGGGTCTCGCGCCCGTACCGTGGCAGCGTGGCGTCGCGCATGACATCCGCCAGATCGGCGAGCGGCGAGTTATTGAACGTCCCGATCCGCGCGCCGGATGTGCCGTCGGCGTGGTCAAGCGTCACGCCCTCTACGGCGTGCAAGCTATCGAGCCAACGCATGATCGCTTCCGGATCTCCTTGCGGCATCTCCGCAAGTGTTGCGACGCGTGCGGCGAGCTGTTGGTCGGGATAGCCGATCCGCCATTCGAAATACGCGGCCAGGAGTCGGAGTCGCACGGCCTCGTGCGGTTGGCGGATGTCGTCGAGTCGTTGCGCGGCCTGCAGCAACGTGCGCACAGCCGCCGCGGAATGCGGTCCGCCACGGCCGAACCGCTCGGCGGCGATGCGATGCGCCGGGCGTCGCGTTTCGATCGCGTCGGGCGTCGCGGTATTGCCGTCGGTTGGGGTCGTCGCAGTCGGCGGCGGCGCGAGCGTCGCGCCGCGCACGAAGAAGGTCACGGCGCGGGCCACGGCGCGGCGTTCGATAGCCATGCCCTGAGTCATCGCCTGGTACACGCCGCAATCGCGCGCGTGGGTTGTCGCGGCGGGCAACGTGCCGTACGCAGCCGTGACGAAATCGGCGAGTAGGTTCACGAAAGAGGTTTGCTGAGGCGTGCTCGTCGCTCGCAGCCAGGCCTGGAAGTCCACAGCCGTACCGTTTTTGGGGAACAGCGCCAACTCCGCGACACGGCGGTCGAGTGCGTTGGGCGATCCGGCATGCAGCAAGACCGCTTCACGGACGACACGCAGTCGGGCGTGGGTCAGCGCCGCGGCGCCGTGGTCCGGGAACTCGGCTAACGTGGCGTCGAGCGCGGCGATGCGCGCGTGGCGTTCCCGTTCGAAAGTGCCGGAGCGAGCGATAAGCTGCAATCCCCCGCTCGGCAATAATGCCGCCAACGCCGAGCGCTCCAGCGCAGTCAACGAAGTCGTTGTGCTGGGCGGAGCGGACGCATGGGTCGCAGCAGCGGGCGGAGGCAGTGGCGGTGCGCTATTGGATTCCGGCTCGACCGGCAACGGATGGGCGCGGCGATACCGCAGTTGGGCCTCACGGAGGTCGGCGGAGAGACGTACAAGCCCACTGCGAGAGTCGAACACTGGGCCACGCCCAGTCGCTCGATATTGCCTTCTCAGCCACGGCGCCATGTCATCGATCGGCTGGATCCCGCCACGCTGCTCGAATTGCGCGATGGCCGTCATGATCGGTCCCAGATCCACTTCCGCGGTGCGGTCACCCGCGCCGCCCGCGCGAGTGACCTGCACGGCCGCCTCGAGCACGTCGAGGCGTGCGCCGAGCAACAACGGCGCCTCCGGCGATTGAATATCCGCGATACGATTGCGGACCAGCCCGACGATCCGCTCCCAATCGGCGTAGGTCTGTGTCTCCAAGATGTCGTCCAGCGCCGTGACGAGAATGGCCGCGAGTGTGGCTTCGTTATTGCCGGCGGCCTGCAATGCGCTGCCGATGCGGTCGACGAGCGGCCTCGCGGTTGTCACGTGGGCGTTCAACGTCGCAGCGAGCGTTTGAATAGCCGCCGCAGTAGCAACGGTGTCGTTCGTGGCCGTGCGCGCGCGGAGCAAGCTGATCGCCTCCTGGATACGCGCGGTGAGGTGCGTCCGGAGGGCGTTGAAATCTCGGGGACCATGGAAATTCGGTTCCTGCTGCAATGAGCGGTCGATGCCATATTGTTCCAGCCAACGGGAAAAATCCAGGACGTCGAAGTGTGGATGCGTCCCGAGGAAAGCGGCGAGTTCGCCGTTGAGCAGGGCGTGAGTCGCCGTGAAGCGGTCCGCCAGATGTTGCATGACTGCACTCGCGGAGGCGTTCGCAGCCCGTTGCGCGTGATCCGCCACATCAAGAAAGTAACTGCCACGCACGCCCGAATCGTAGTGAAAGTCGTACCAATAGAGCAGCAGCCCGCCGCGCAGTGCGACATCCCACGCCAGCAGATCGCCCCCATGGGCCGCGCGTATCGTGGCGTTGTTGCACCAGAGGCGTGTCATGGTCAGTTCCGTCGCCGCCCGTCGCGCGCGTCTGACATCGCGCTGCAGTCGACGTCCGTCGCCAGGATTCGCATCATACTGGAGGATCCTGAGCCCGTCATACAATGGGCGCTCGATCCGCGCTTTCTTCCAATACGGATAGAACCATCGGCTATGGTACCATGCAACCGCAGCAGCAAGCAGGCAGACCCCTCCGACCGTCGTCTTCCCCAAGATATCGCGCAATTCGTAGTGATCGCACGGTGGTTCCGCCGACGTGTCCGGATCTTCACAATAGGCCGGCGTGCGCGCGTCCAGCGCAAAATCGCCGTCCACGTCGTAACCGCTGGCATCGGCGCTCGGGAACGGCGGATGCATGAGGCTGAACGTGTCCGCCTGGGCCAGCGGCGCGGCCAACGTGGCCAGCACGGCGATCCCGCTGGCAATGCCCGGCGATCCGACATGTGCGAGGGCCGATGGAGACCGTGCGGTCCGTGGCGAGACCGCGTGGCGTGTCCGCTCAAAGCGCGTCGTGGTCTGTTGGTGGCCGCGTTGTCCAGCCATGCGTTCCTGTTGTACGAGCGCTTGGACCGCGGCGCGGCGTGTCCTGCGCACGCGGGCTGACGCCGCCGGGGGGAGTCGCAGTCGATTCATTGCCGCGCCTCCTGTTTCAGAATGGCCGCGGGATCCACAAGCCCCTCGACCAACATCAGGTCCAATCTGCGAAAAAACGGTTGTAGCACACTGGCGCGGATGCCGAGATCGCTGTCATCACTGAGGTGCGGCAACAGCGCCCGCGTGAGGGTGTCCTCCACGTACGCGACGGGGCTCAAGGCGTGCAAACGTTCGTCACGGATGTAATGCTTAAATTCGGTGACGAAGGGATCCGCGGAGTCAGAGCCGTGGGAGTGGGGCAACGCGGTGTAGGCCGCTAAGAGACGTGCGATGGCCGGTGACGTTTCCTCCGACGTGATCGTCGGGAGCGCCAAATCCTGCGCCGTGGCGCGAAACGCCAGCGCCGCCATTTGGTAGTACCACGCGGTTTGCACTATTGAGTTCGTCAATGCACCACGCTGTGCCGCCGCGAGCCACGTGTATCCTTGTAGTAATCCGGCGTCGCGGACCAGCCGTCCCGCTTGGCGCTCCACTAACCACGCGTTCGCCTTGGCTCGCGTCTCCGCGTCCCGTTCGTCCTGATCGCTCGAGAGCGAATGGCCTTTGTCCAGGATCGCGTTGGCAGTCTCGCGGGCTTCGCGCGCCAAGTGCCGTGCGCGCGCATAGGCACTGGCGGCGGCGCTCCACTCACCGGTGCGCAAGTGTGCCGTTCCGTCCTGAATGGCCGCCCATGCGGCGTGAATTGGCTGCTGGGCGTCGTAAAAGGCGGTGACGCGCTCGTCGAACGCCTGTTGCTCCGTCGGCTTGTTGCAGCCGGCGACGAGCAGCAACGTCAGCAGCGGCACACCCAGCCGCCGCCCGCACCATGGGACAAACAAGTTGAGGCGAGGCGATGCCGGCGCATCCTTGGCCCGGAACGCGTCGCCGTTGCGCTGTCCCCGCCGCGCGTGCGTTCTCTGCACGACGCTTAGCGAGCGGTCGAGCGGCGGACGTGGTCGCTGCCATGATGCTGGGAGTCGCTGCTTACGATGTATCACGCCAGTGCCCCTCACAAGTTTCGCCGTGCCCGCGTTCCAGCCGCCCCGCAATGGGCATCAAAGCTAATGGCTTCCTTATCGGCCCCGCGCAGAAAAAGTTGCCTGATATCGACCGGCCTTGTTGTCGCTTTCATGGACGCAACTTTTCTTGTGCTTTGGCGAAGCATAGGATGCGAGGTGACGACCCCGATCAAGGAAAATATATGGGCGATGAATCGCGTGTGCTTTTTATCAGTGGTGGGGGCGGTCCCAGTGGTAACCACTATTCACAATATCTCCAGGCCGTCCGGCTGAGTGCATATCTGCACGACCTTCCGCGCGTGGCCTCGATAGAACTTTTCGGCAGCGGGTTGATGCCCGAGAATGCATCCACACGCCCTCCCGATGTGGTGAAAGAAGACGTCGATGGCGTTATGACAAGGATTTCCCCACAAGGATGCGCACGCGATCTGTGGTTTTACCGCGATCACGGCGGACACGACGGCCGCGGGCTGCACGTCGTTCGTCACGGAAGAGCGGTATGATGGGTACGAACGACGGATGACGGAAGCGTTGACGGGCCGCTCCGTCATGTCCGGCGAACGACTCCATGCGCCGGAGCCGGATCTGGGGCGCGCGCATGATCGGGCACTCTTGCAGGATCCGACCAAGGATGTGCCGTTGCGCACCTCCGAGGCATTTTTGTTGGATGTGTTGGCAGCCGATGCTCGACAACCCGGTCGCGCCGCGATATTGGATCGGTCGCTAGAAGTCCTCTGGGCCACACCGCACGAGCTTCCCGTCGACGCATTGCCCAACGCGACCCTGCAGCGCGATACGCAACGGCGACTTGCCCTCATCGACCAACTCCGTGAACGTCTGCAGCAGTGGCACCCCGCCGACCGCGCCGTGCTGCAACACAGTGGTCTCGCGGAAATCGCGGCTCTCCGGCAGCGCGCGCACGACCAGATCGTCACGATCGAGAAAGAGATCGGCGAACTCAGCGAGCAAATCACGAAACAGTTAGCCGTGCCACTGGCCCACTATCGCCTTGCGTTGCGCGCGAGCGGGACGGCGGCAGATCGGGAGCGATTGACCTTTGAAATGCTCATGGATTTCCGATCGGCATCCGTCTTTGCGCGGCTGTCCGCAGAAGATCCGACGTTGGCTTCGTATGAACGGTATCTCAATTACGAGGCATCGGCTACGCAGCGTGTGATGAAGTGGGCCGAACTACATCCGGAGCTCTATTCGCCGACGCAGCGGGAGCCATTGCAGCGGTTGCGCGAACAGCGCCATGCGGCATCTGACGCGCGCTCAACGTTGGAGGTCTGGGAAGGGCAGCTGCGGCGTCTGGAAATCCAAATGCGCGTGGCCGTCGGAGTCCGCTGGTTGTCCGCATACGGGCCGCCGAGTGCTGTGCAGGATTTCACCGTGTTTGTGACGTGCGAGTCGAGCGCCGTGCTGACGACGCCCTGATGTCGGCTCAGCGCAGAAAAAGTTGCCTGGTGCTGGGCTATCAACAACAATAACCTCGGGGCGCGGCGTTATCTTGCGCCCGCCGGCTGTGCTGTTGCCGTGGCTTGCTCCAATATCGTGAGATGGCGACGGGATTCGCTGCTGTGCGTCGGCACGGCCCGGAGACGGACCCCCATCGCGATCAGGCCATCGAATCGCGGCTGAGCTGCCGGCTCGATGTACACTAACTCTTGTCCCAATGTGGCCTCGAGACGCTGCTGCTGATACATCCATTGCATGGTGTCGGCCCATTCTCGATATCCGATACTGGGATGTGCTTCGTGAAGGGCCTTCAACATTTTCCTACAATACGTCGTGCCATGGGTCTGCAGATAGGCCGCAATCAACTGCGCGCGTGGTTCATGGTTGGACTGTTTGTTATGCCGCTGCAATTGCCAATGTCGGCCGAAGTAGCCGGCGGCGAAACTCCCGACGCCGGTCAAGACCCCGAGGATCTGGTTGTCGGTCACTTGTTTGGCAATCAATGCGGCAGAGAGGATCATGGCCGTGTAATAGATTGTCCTCTCATGTGACGAAAACCAGTTGCGCGAAGAGAGTGGCGCATGGACGATGGCTCGGGCCAACTGAAGTGACGCCGTACAGGACTCTAGTGGGGCAAATGGGCCGCCGCTAAAGAGCTGGCGCTGGCTCTGCGGCGCCTGTCCCGCTGCTGCGTCATGGAGCTGCCAACGCATGTGAGTGCAGAGCGATTGGGGTAGGCGATCCAGGGTGCTTGTTTCATGCCCATCCTGGCGATAGGGAATCGGCCAGTATGAGAATAGACTGGCCTCCGTGCATAAACGCTCAGCATCGATCCGTGGCGTGGTGTGCAACTGATACAGTTCCAAACTGCCTTCGACCTCCGTGCCCACATACCACGTCGGTTGCTGCGCGTTACGATTGTCCTTTGCAGCAACCATGACCACGCCTGCACGATCGGAAAAGCCACGCAAATCTGTGGTCGCGTCGGGCCGAAAGCCGAGGTGGCGCGCAAAACGAACTCCGCGTTGGTATCCATGAAACGGCGCACTGTGCCAACGCTGCGGGCGCTGACGCGAGGCAGGGTGCCCCATCATGAGTTCGATCGTGGTTTGCGGTGGGCGTTGGTCGTGGGTTTGCAGCCATTGATGAAATCGGCCATGCACTTCCAATGGAATGCGGACGGAAATGTTGCTCATACTCAAGGCGTCTCCACAAGACTCATCGACCACGCCGCGGAAAAGTTGCTTCTCACCGCTATGAGCCGGTGCGTGCGATCCGTAGTATGACCAAATCCATAAAATCTCCGGTTGCGTTGTCGAACGGAATGCGTATACGTCTTGACTCAGAAACTTATGCGATTCGAGGCCCCGCGGTCCACGAAGCAGCGTCCTTCCTCCCCGCCGATCCGGCGGACCCCTCAGCGTGTTGGCGCGTATCCTTCTACCAAATGGCCGGCTCAGGCCTCCTGTGTGATGCGTGGCTTAGTCGATGTCATGAGTCATCCGTGGCAGCATGGTGAGACGCGGCATCGCATCGGTCCCGATTGTTTCGTCGCCACGTTGCCGCCGGCGGCGCGGGCCGCGCAGTTGACGTGGCGGAACGACGGCGTCCCGGTGCGCGTGGTCGCGAGCGGCGCGGCGCTGCGCGCCGTGTTGCAAGACGGCAAGTGGCACAAATATGTGGCAGTGGAGCGACCGAGTTGCGGCGTCGAGTTTCATGTGGCAGGCGACGGCGATCATCAAGCGCTCTGCGACCCGCACCACGAGCGAATGGTCGGGGCGGGCCTGATGGTCTACGACGTCGCGGCGGGAACGATCATGATCAACGGATTTAGCTCGACCTTTCCGACGTTTCTCTATCACGTCCATACCGACGACGCGGAACCCGTCTCCGCGACCGGGCTCTTCGCGGTGCGCGCCGCGTTGGATGCGCTCCTCGACGGCGCGGCGCGCGTGGAAGTGCAATTAGAACCCGCGTTGCCGCTGCGCGTGGACGGCGACGACGTCGTGATCGACGCACCGGTCCGTGCAGAGCAGTGGGAGGCGGTGCATGCGCATCTGATGTTGCAATCACCGGGCCTCGCCGTCGTCGTGGCACCGGACCAACCCGATCCGCAACGCGGCTGGATTCCGGCGTTCAATCTCTGCAGCGCGCTCTGGTCTCAATCCGACCACTTCGCCTCACTCACCATCCGCGGTCCCCTGGCAGCACTGTTGGCGCCGCAGTAGGGTGGTGGAGCGATCGGTTTTCATTTACGAGGGCTTGCGAAGCCATCGGCGGACATCGTCGTGATTGCCGACCAGTACGAAGCTGAGCAGGTCCTGTTCCATCGTAAAGACGAGGCGAAGCTGGAGATCGATCCGCATTTCCCACACCGAGCCGCGCAGTTTCTTGAGGCCTAAGCCCTTGGGTGGGGTCGATGGCCGGCGTTCGATGTACTCGAGCAGCATCCGAACCGCCGCTTCGATTTTCCCCCGCTCCAACGGGCGCGAGCGTTTATAGCTGCGATCGAAGGAGCTGAAAAAGTGAACGCGCATTATTTTTTCAACTTTCGAAAATGCTGCTTCGCAGTACTCGGTGACGGATATTCGGTGTATTCACCTCGCGCGGTTTGCTCTTGCAGCTGAGCGTGGAAGGCGTGCCAGTCGGCGTCGGGATATTCTTTGGCGGCGACTTGCCGCGGTTGCAGGACGATTGTTCCGGAGCGGGTCGAGATCTCAAAGAAATCGCCCGGATCCGCGCCGACCGACTCTAGGACATCGGGAGGAATCGTGATTTGATTACGCTCGTTGAGTTTGCGGAACATATTATCTGAATATCAGAATATAAGAATTTCGTCAATTAGGGGCCCGTAGCGCTCCCTCCGGCTCCCGCCTGCGGGGATTCCCTCGTCCACCCACCTTCAATCCCACGGTCGGAGAATGGCCACTTGCCGGGCATCCATCGCCCCGAGCGGGGAGCACTTGAGCAGCTTGCCGGTGTCTTCGTCGATTTCAACATGAACGTAACACACGTCGCCAGTGGCCCGCCAATTCGCCGGCAAGTCCGGATGGTCCATCACTGCAAGATCGGAGCGGAGCCGATCATTCCGCCAGGCCAAGTGGAGTGCCCGCATTTGGAACGCAATCCCTTTATCTGAAAACCCCATCCCCGCCAGCCGCGCAGAAAATTCCAGTGGGGTGTCAGTATAGATGCGAATCTTCGGACCAACGCCCGAGACGGACAGGATCGTAAACGAATCGCCGTTGTCGATCAGGATATGTGAGACGCCGTCGAAGACGCGTTCCGTTGATGGTGTCCTATAAGTCCCACCAACGCCGGCAAACCCCAACTCCGGCCCGCGAAGCCATTGGCCCCCATCGATGAGCGCTTGCACGACCGCATCAATCGGCGCGCGGAACTGCGTCAGTGCATCTTGACCAACGCGCCGTACCCACAACGCCGCGGTTCGGAAACCGTTTTCCAACGCGCGCCACTTCAGCCGCGCAGCCGGTGTCGAGGCTGTAGATGGCCGACGCCAATCCCCAGCATCCCGAAGCGGAACTCGATGCGCATGCGACACCGTCCGATGTTGAATCACGGTCCCTCCCATCACCATGCAGCAAGCACTACGCCAGCCCACTAAATCACCCTGCAACTCAAGCAGTCCGAGCTTATCCTCCGTTTAAAGTCGCATTGTCAAGGTGCGGACGCTTCGGGTGTGTCGGCAACATCAGATGAACGATTGTGGGCGACTGTGTCTTCGCCGGGCGGAGGGGCCAGGGGGCCCCAGGGGCTCTCGCAGCCGTTTTCTCCTTGCGCAATCTAAAGCCGAAAACGGCGAGGGCGAGCGCGTGGCGGCTCGATGCCGCCGCGATAGCGTACCCTGGGGGCCCCTGGCCCCTCCGCCCGGCCCCCGGTACGAGCACTGACCACGGCAGGGTGGAATGCGTGGCAGGCTGCCCCCCCCGCCCTGTCGGGGCACGGACGTTGTCTTCCACTACCCGTTGCGTTCCTTGCCATTCTCTGGCACACACCCCCGCCCATGGGCTTCAATTGCGGCATTGTCGGGCTGCCGAACGTCGGCAAGTCCACCATCTTCAACGCACTCACCAACGCCGGCGCGGCGGCGGCGAACTATCCGTTTTGCACCATCGACCCGAATACCGGCGTCGTTCCGGTCCCGGACGAGCGGCTCGACCGGATTGCGGCCATTTTCCAGCCACGCAGCGTTGTGCCCACGACGGTCGAATTTCTCGACATCGCGGGACTGGTGAAGGGCGCGAGTCAAGGCGAAGGTCTGGGGAACCAATTCCTCGGCCATATCCGTAGCGTCGAGGCCATCGCGCATGTGGTGCGCTGCTTCGAGGATCCGGACGTCGTCCACGTCCACGGCAAAGTCGATCCGCGTTACGACGTCGAGATCATCAATACGGAATTGCTGTTGGCCGATTTGGACGCCGTCGCGCGCCAATTCGATCGCGTCAGCAAAGCCGCACGCGTTGGCAACAAAGAAGCGATTGCCGATCTCGAGGTGTTGGAGGCGTTGCGCACCGCGATGCAGGCCGGCACGCCGGCGCGTCGCGTCGCGGTCGATCACGAGACGCGCGTCTGGCGCGAATTGCACTTGTTGACGGCGAAGCCGGTCGTCTATGTGGCCAACGTCAGCGAGGCGGGACTGCGCGAGCCGCCCGATTCGGTGCAGGCGTTGGAGACGTTGGCGGCGGAAGAGGGGAGTGAAGTGGTGCGGCTCTGCGGCGCGATCGAGGCCGAAATTGCCGCGCTCGACGCGGCAGATCGTGCCGCGTTTCTCCAAGATTTAGGATTGGCAGAACCGGGACTGCACCGTTTGGCACGCGCCGGGTATCGCTTACTGCATTTGCAGACGTTCTTTACCGCAGGTGAAAAAGAGGTTCGCGCGTGGACCGTTGCGGCCGGAGCCACGGCGCCGCAGGCCGCAGGCGTGATCCACAGCGACTTCGAACGCGGCTTCATTCGGGCTGAAGTCTATCGCTACGACGACTTGATCCGCTGCGGTTCGGAGGCCGCCGTGCGCGCTGCGGGCTTGTTGCGTGTGGAAGGCAAAGAATATCGGTTGCAAGATGGCGACATCCTGTTCTTTCGGTTCAATGTATGAAGACGTCCGTCCATGATTACACGTTGCCGGAACTCCGCCAAGTAGTGGTGGCGGAGTTGGCGCTGCCGCCCTACGTCGCGTCGCAACTCTATGAATGGTTGTATCGCCACGGCTCCACCGCGTTTGACACCATGACGAATTTGGCGAAACCGGTCCGCGCGGCGTTGGCGGAACGTTTCAGCTGTGCACTTCCGGAAGTGGCCGCGGAGCATGCGTCCGCGGACGGCACGACGAAATATCTGTTTCGTTTGCACGACGGCAAAACGATCGAGAGCGTCTGGATCCCGGCGGTGCGCCGGGATCATACGCCGCGCAATACACTCTGCATCTCCACCCAAGCCGGCTGTGCGATGGGCTGCACGTTTTGTCATACCGCCACGATGGGATTGCAACGCCATCTGACGCAGGGCGAAATTCTCGGACAAATTTTGGCCGTGCAGCAGCGGCTGCCGCTCGCGACGCGGCTCACGAACATTGTCATGATGGGGATGGGCGAGCCGCTGCATAATTACGAGAGCGTCGTGAACGCCATCCGGATCATGATCGACGACCGTGGCTTGGCGTTCGGCAAACGCCGCGTGACGCTCTCCACCGTGGGATTAGCGCCCGCGATCCGGCGTTTAGGCGAAGAGCGACTCGGCGTGAAGCTCGCGCTTTCGTTGCACGCCACGACCGACGAACTCCGCAACCAACTAATCCCGATGGGCCGCAAATACGCGTTGGCGGAGATCTTGGCGGCCTGTCACGATTTTTGTCGCGCCGGCGCGAAAGGGACACGAGTCACCTTCGAATATTTGTTGTTGCGCGACGTGAACGACAGCCACGCCGATGCGGAACGGCTGGTGCGGATCGTGTCGCAGCTGCCGTCGAAGGTGAACTTGATTCCATGGAATCCATTTCCCGGCGCGCGTTGGGACCGGCCCGACGACGCGCGGATCGAGGCCTTCGCGCAGTGGTTGCGCGCCAAACACGTACAAGTGAACACCCGCATCAGCCGCGGTCAAGACATCTTGGCCGCGTGTGGGCAGCTAGCCACCGCAAAAGGGGGAGTATGACACCATATATCGGCATCATCGGAGGCAGCGGGTTGTACCAAATGGAAGGACTGACGATCCGTGAAGAACGGACGATCGAGACGCCGTATGGTCCGCCGAGCGATGCGTTTCGGCTCGGCGAGCTCGGCGGCGTCCCCGTCGCGTTTCTGGCGCGGCACGGCCGACACCATGCTATCAGTCCGAGTGAAATTAATTTCCGCGCGAATATGTGGGCGCTCAAATCTCTCGGCGTGGAGCAAATCGTCTCGGTGTCGGCGGTCGGCAGCATGAAAGAAGCGATTCAGCCGGGCCATTTAGTATTGATTGATCAATTCATCGATCGCACGCAGTCGCGCCCGTCGACTTTTTTCCACGACGGGATTGTCGGCCATGTCAGTTTTGCCGATCCGATTTGCGGCACCTTGGCTGCGCGTTTGGCCGACGCCGCAACGTCCGTTCCGACGACCGTCCATCGTGGCGGCACGTATGTCTGCATCGAAGGGCCGATGTTTTCCTCGCGCGCCGAATCGCGACTCTATCGCAGCTGGAACGTCGACGTGATCGGGATGACGAATTACCAAGAGGCAAAACTGGCGCGCGAAGCGGAAATTTGTTTCGCGACGATCGCGTTGGCCACTGATTACGATTGTTGGCACCAAAGCGAGGCCGATGTCGACGCCGCATCGGTCGTGGCCGTGATCCAACAAAACGTCCGCCATGCGCAACACCTGATCCGCGCGGCGTTGCCATCGCTGCCACGCAAGCGCGACTGCGCCTGCGCTGCCGCGTTGCGCCACGCGTTCATGCGGCCGCTCAGCGAGGCCACGCCGGCCGCGCATGCCCGACTGCGCCCCATTCTGCAACCGTATGTCGCGGGCTGAACCCCAGCGCACGCAAGCGATCATCCTGCGAACCCGGGCGTTGGGTGAGGCGGATCGCATCGTGACGTTCTTGAGCGAGACGCATGGCAAGTGTGCCGGCGTCGCGCCGTCCGCACGCCGGTCGCAACGCCGCTTCGGCGGCGGATTGGGACTCGGCAGCTGCGGCACGTTGCTCTACACGCCGCGTCCCGGACAATCGCTCGTGTTGTTAAATGAATTTCATCCTTTGCCGCCTCCGCCGCAGGCGGATCCGCCTTTGGCGGGCGCGCCCCACGACTTGCCACGCTTTGCCGCGACCGGCGTTTGGCTCAATCTCGTCGAATTGATGAGCATGGAGCATCAAACCGCCGCGGGCCGTTTCGCGCTCGCCCAAGCCGGTCTCACCGCCATCGCGGCGCGCCCCCCGCGAGGTGCGTTAGTGCATGCCTTGCTCCACTGGCTGCGCCACATCGGCTTTGCGCCGACCATGGATCGCTGCGCCCGCTGTGGCACGGTGCTGAACGCCGAAACCGCTGCGTGGTTTACCCCCGCCGACGGCGGCGCCGTCTGCGCCGCGTGTCACGACCATCGCCACTGGACGCAACCACTCCCGCCGGAGGCGCGCGCCGCATGGATCGCGTTGCAGGGCGCCGATCTCGCGTTGCCGACGCCTGCGTGGCCGCCGACCAGCGACCCGCTGTTCCACACCGGCCTGTGGCAATACGTGCTCCACCTCCTCGACCGCCACCCCGCCTCAGAGGCCTACTGGGAGATCGTGTGGGGATGAGAAAGAGAGCTTGTCGTGTCTGGCTCGCGACTTGCCGAAATTGGATCGCGCGACCGCCGCGCTCTCACGCAGCCCGATGAATGCTCATGATGAAGGTGCTGGTCTACTGGCGCGATTCCGGCGCGCATGGGCCGCTTTCTGCCTCGTGCTCCGCGCCGCCTCGGGGTCGGCGTGGACGGCAATCCCCGCCGCCGTGAGTGCGTCCGTGAGCCGGGCTTGGATGGTTAGGATGGTTTGGCAGCTCACACTGCTCGAGCGCGCGAGGGCGGTTGCGGCCTGCCGGGGACCGGCGGGGTGCAGCGGCACGGCGAGGTCGTGGAGCGCCGCATGCCATGCGGCGAAGAGTTGGGCGCTGGCAGAATCGGTCGCCGCGCGGCGAGCGGCGTCGAGAGCGGTGGCCATGGCCTCCGCAGTTCGGTCACTCGGGGGCTGTTCCTGCCAGGCCGCGAGCAGGGTGGCCACGATGGGGCCGACTGTGCGCCCCGCACGGATCGCGACTCCCCGCGCCGCCTCGGGGTCGGCGTGGACGGGAAATCCCGCCGTCGTGAGCGCGTCCGTGAGCCGGGCCTGGATGGTCTGGATGGTTGGGGGGCTCACCCCGCTCGAGCGCGCGAGGGCGGTTGCGGCCTGCCGGGGACCGGCGGGGTGCAGCGGCACGGCGAGGTCGTGGAGCGCCGCATGCCATGCGGCCAACAGTTGGGCGCAGGCAGAATCGGTCGCCGCGCGCCGAGCGGCGTCGAGAGCGGAGGC
>JACQUX010000021.1 GCA_016210045.1 Deltaproteobacteria bacterium
AATATATATGATGCGTTTTGTAACCAATATACACGTTTTTATACGAGCCATGGACAAATACAACTTGAACTTGTGCACATAATATTGGATCATGTGCACATTGGGGCTGTCATGACGATCGACATTTTTCACTTCCTGGATTATCGTCACTACCTGCGCGAGCGGGTCAGCGAACTCAAATCGGAGGCTTCATTTAATGTCCGCATGTTTGCGGAGCGCGCCGGAATCAGCGCGCCCGGCTATTTAAAGATGGTCACCGACGGCAAGCGCAACTTGACGCCCAAGACCGCGAAGAAGTTCGCCCACGCGCTCGAACTCGAATCGCCTCGATCCGACTACTTTCGGACACTCGTCCTGTACAACCAAACCACCGATCCGGACCGGAAGCGCGCCGCGTTTGATCGGCTGATGGAACTGCGTCCCCGTTCCCAACATTTCACCGAAGAGAAGCGGATCAAACGCTATTTCAGTCAGCCCCACTATGTCTGCATTCGGGAGATGGTCGCGTTAAAGCGCTTCCGCGAGGATTATCGCTGGATCGCACGGCAATGCGTCCCCAGCATCAGTCCCACCGAGGCGCGCGAGGCCGTGGCAACCTTAGTGGAACTCGGGTTGCTGGCCCGCACGCCAGAAGGACGCTTGGTGCAGGCTGAGGGATTCGTCCGTACCGCAGACCAAGACACGCAGGCGATCGAGGCATACCATTTCCACGAGGCGATGCTGGTGAAAGCGCGACAAGCCCTGACGCTGCTGCCGCAAGAGGAACGGAATTATTACGCCTTGACGGTTCCACTCCCGAAGTCGATGTTCGCCGAAGTCGTGAAGGAATTTTACGCGCTCCGCGATCGCATCATGGAGCGAATCACCCACGCGCCGGAATACGACGACGTGTATCACGTCAATTTTCAAATCTTCCGAGCCACGAAAGACGATGGAGCAAAGGGATAACGCATTATGAAACATGCGCAACAAGACAGCTGTCTCATGCGCACCACGCTGCACCAGTGCATCATCGGCTGTACGTTGAGTCTGCTGCTCGCGGCCTGCGGTGACGTTGGGTCCGGTGTCGCGAACCCGCCGACGGCCGATCCGACAAAACTGGCCGCCGCAGCGGTCGGAAGTTTATTTAATCAAGAGGGCGAGACAAACATCGCCGTCGTGGGAAAGAGCGACTCATTGGCCGCCTTCTGTCCCAACGATCCCGGCTGCACGTGCACCGGCATCCAGACCGGCCAGGCCGAACCGAACGATGTCTCCGTGGCCGCATTCAACGATCCTGGGACGTACGGCGCGGACAACGCTGGCATCACAGTGCTGACCGATCACTTTTGCACTCAACCGGACGGCACCGCGAATAGTGGCCTCGGGCCGGACGGACTCGGCCGGCTCGCCGGATTCGTGCTGACCGGCGACGTAAACACCAGCTGCGCGCTGGGCAGCACCAGCACCCCGGTCGTGATGAAAACCGGTTCCCACGGCATTTGGCGCAACACCGACACCAACGCCGAAGGCGTGGCCTATCAGCCACAGATCTTCGGCACGTTCACGTTTTCCGTCAATGGCACCGAAGTTATCTACGACTGCACGATCTACCTCGGCAACGACGAACGCATCGTTTTCGCCAGCTGCTCCGACGAATCCGGCTCCGCAGTCAGCTTGGAGAGCGACGCCAGCTGCCAAGTGTTGGGTGGGGAGTAGCAGAGAAACGCTTTCTTATGGTGCGGCAGTTTTCAGACGATCACGCAATTGCTCCGCCACGTGGCGCATCGCTCGATAGTATTGCAGTTGAATTTTTTGAAAGATCCGACGGGTCGTGGCGTAGTCGTACACATGCGTACAAATATTGCGATCCTCCAGCATGGCCAAATAGGCCGTTTCCTCCGCCAAGAGTCCCTCGCGAAACGCGGCCTTCAAGGTGTCACGCGGGTTATTAGTCGGTTGTCCAAGATACGCCAAGTAGCGTTTGAGCGTTTTCCAGAGGAGTTCAAACGTAAATTCAAACCGCTGAATCACGCCATCCTGTTTGAGCTCGTCCGCATCAGCGGCCGATTGCAGCGCAGTCTCCAGCCGCTGCAACGCTTGCTCGAGTTGGCATAGTGCCAAATGGACTTCACGCGTGCTCATACACCACTTTCCCGGTGGTTTCGACGAGCGCGCGGAATGGCGCATCGACCTCGTCGAGAAAAATGAGATTCGTGGAATACAATCCGGCTACGACGTCGAGCAGCTCCCGAATGCGCGATTTTTCTCGGTCCTGGAGCACGGCACCTTCCACTGCCAAGTCAAAGTCGGAAGTCGGCTGCGCCGTCCCCTTGGCGCGCGACCCAAACAAATAGATCCGCCGCGGCATGCACTCGCGCACTAAGAGCGCCACCCCATCACGCAAGATCTCCGCCTCCCGGCCCGGCGACGTCGCGACCATACGCCGTGGCTAACGCAAGTTCCGCACGGGTGTCAAAAGATATCGGGATGAGATCTGAACAGCAGCCGTCAAATCCGGACGCTCGATCTACACCGGCCGGATGGCCCAATAGAGATGTTGGGGATTGTCGTTCAAATCGATCAGCGTCGGCACTAAATATTCATCCAACGGCGCTGCGGACACCCAGTACATATCAGTCGGCGGCTCCCAGCGCATGCGTTGCGGAGGCGCTTCCGTCGCCAGCAACAGATGCCCACCGGGGAGTATTTGATCAAACACCTCAGGACGCGCCGGATATTCGATCAAACCGGGCCATGGCATACTCCAACAGGCGACATGGGTCGGCTCGTAGTCTCCGACGTTACGCTGTTCCACAGTTTGCCCGGCAATTTCAGCTCGAACTGCGGGTCTGCGAAAAAACATTTCGGCAATCACTCGAGACGCCTCATTCGGCTCATATCCGACCAAATGTGAAAATCCCGCCCGCGCGGCGGCCAGCACGGTGTACGATTGCAAGGTCCCACCACAGTGCTCGGCAAAATGTGGCACTGCCCCACCGAGTTGCAACCGCAGGAGCGCGAAGAGTGCCTCCATTTTCGGAAAGCGATGACGCGCATCGAGAGAGCCCCAGATTGCATGATACGAAGGCCCGGATTCCAGTCGCGGCAAATGACGCAGTTGTTCCCGCCAATATGCGCACTGTTCCCGAACACCGGGCGGCTCGACCTGATGTCCCGCCAGGAAAGCGCTGGCCGTCCGTGGAATCGGTCCGGCAGCGCGTGGAGCCGGCACTGGGCGTGACACTGTCGCTGTTCTCATATGGCACTATATCGGCAGGTCTGAAAAAAAGTTGCGCACGGCTCACGCCCAGCGGACGATTGCAGTCACGAGGCGGCTGATCCCAGCATCGGCCTCGGCAATGGTCGTGGCGAGCATATAGGCCGGCGTCGTCACCACACGATGCGTGTCGTCGACGCAGATTTGATCGACCGGCGTCGCGACGTGGACCGCGCCCATCGCTTCGAGTTGTTGGGCCGTTTTCGGATCGGTCCCAATGGTAAGACGGGGATGCTCCGCCCCCAGCACTTTCGCAATCACGGCCGGCGCAATGCAGATCGCGCCGATCGGTTTGCGGGCGGCGTGGAATGCGCGCACCACGCGTTCCACTTCCGGGTGCACGGTGCACTGCACACCCGCCGTGCCGAAGCTGCACAGGTTCAGCGCCGCGCCGAAACCTCCGGGGAAGATCACTGCGTCGGCCTCATGCACGGTCAGCAGCGCAAGATCGGCAATCTCGCCACGCGCAATCCGCGCCGCTTCGACGAGGGCATTGCGCGAAACGGTTTCGGCCTCACCGCTGAGGTGATTCATGACGCGCGTCTGCGCCACGTTCGGGGCATAGCAGCGCGCTACCGCCCCAACTTGCGCCAGATGCAGCAACGTTAAGACCGACTCATGGATTTCCGCGCCGTCTTGCACGCCACACCCGGACAAAATTACTGCAACGCGTTTGCTCATATGCACTCCTATGTCCCGTCAAAACTTCAAATCATCCAAATCCGGCAACCAGTCGTCGCCGGGGGGCAAGTCGGCGGGGGGCGGGATCGGGGGGGCTCGCGGGCGGGACGGCGGTGTCGGCGCGCCGTGGCGCGGCGCGGTCGGCGCGGGGGCATTAAAGCCGTATTGGCCGAGCGACAAGTCGGGACTATTGCCTTGCACCACATCGATCCGCTTGCCGGTTTGTGCCTCCCACTTTTTCAGCGCCTTCTCGAGCAACGGCTGATTGACGCTCCAGACCGAAATCCCTTGCGACTTGATCTGCTGTGAACTGAAGAGATTGAAACCGATGCTGAAGGTCTGGAATCCGGATTCGTCCGCGCCGCCCCAACAAATGAAACTGGCGGGCTCTTGAATACGGACGCGCACTTGATTGTCCGGGTCCCAATCGGCGCGGATGAATCCGACGATGCTCAAATTGAGCTTCAAAACCCAAAGCGACTCCTTCAGGTTTTTCATGATCAGCATGAGCTCATCGAGAAACGTCATTTGGTCCAAATTTTCACGTTTGACCTGCTTCGTAGCGTTGTAGGTCATCAATTCGAGCTGGTCGGGCATCACGACGCCGAAAAACGCGCGCAAGAAATTGAACGCCTGTTCAAAAAACCAGACGTTCGTCTCTTCCGCGGCCATCCGCGTGAAATCTACATTTGAGGAAAATCCCCACGAACCGACGACCTCGCCACGCTGCGAGGTGGACGCCAGAAAGTCGTCGTGGCTGGTGTAGGTGGTGTCGGCGGCTGACGGCATAGACGGCGGCTACTGTACGGCCAATCGGGACGGACGGCAAGCTGGGATCGTAGGGGCAGAGAGGAAAACAACGTCGGCAACTCACCGCACGCTGTTGCCCAGCAGCGCGACGATCCGCGAGGGGAACAGGCCAGCGGCCAAGACTCCGAGGACGGCGACTGCCAGCACGACGCGCGTGCCGAACGCCAAACGGAAGGTGGGGACGACAGTTTCCGCCGGGGCACGGAAATACATCATGACAATGGGTCGCACATAATACGCGACAGAGACGACACTGCTTAAGACGGCCACAATCACCAGTGGGATTTCGTCCGCAGCCACGGCGGTCTGGAAGAGATAGTACTTGCCGAAGAATCCGACCGTCGGCGGCATGCCGGCCAACGAGAGCAGGAAGACGCTGAACAGCGCCGCAACGGCCGGACGACGATATGCCAAACCGGCCACCGTGCTGACTTGCGTCGTTTCCCGATCCGCAGGGCTCATGGTCAACAAGACCGCAAAGGCGCCGAGCGTCATCAGCGTGTAGGCGAACAGATACAACAACAGCGGCGCGACGACACCGGACTCGCCACGACTCGCCAACACGATCGCGATCAACGCGTAGCCGGCATGCGCAATGCTGGAATACGCAAGCATTCGCTTCATGTCGTCTTGGGCCAGCGCGGCCAAGTTGCCGATGACCATCGTCGCGACCGCAAGCCACCAGAGGCACTCCGTGACACTCCCGTCGTTTAGCGCGACGACGGATTGCACAAGCCGCAACAACGCGATGAACGCCCCCGCCTTGACGCCGGTCGCAAAGAACGCAGTGACTGGCAATGGCGCGCCACTGTAGACATCCGGGGTCCAAAACTGGAATGGCACGGCGGCGATTTTAAATGCGAAGCCGACCATTAAACACGCCAGGCCGATCCGGACATAGTTCCACGCCATCGGGGTCAGAGCATCACTCCGCACCGCTTGAATCGCAAAGAGATCGAGCGATCCGGTGCCGGCATACAGCAGCGCCATGCCGAACAGCAGGAAGGACGCGGCGATGGAACCGAGGACGAAATACTTGATCCCGGCTTCCAAAGACGTGGCTTCACGACGATGATATGCGGCCATCACATACGACGCGATCGAGAGTGTTTCGATGCCGACGAAGATCAGCGCGAGGTGATGCGTGGCGACCATGCACCACATCCCGACCGCAGCGAAGAGGATCAACGCGGCGAATTCCGCCAGCGGCAAACGGCGTGCGCGCAGATACGTGGGCGACAAAATTAAGGTCAGGCCTAGCGCCAATAATATCAACGCCCCGCCGACCCACGCGAGGCCGTCGAAATAGAACAATGCTTGCGGCAGCGCGCCGACCGTGCCGCGCCATTGCGGGATCAGCGCGACGATCGCGCCCAAGACACCAACCACGGCCAAATCGAACGCGCGGCGTTGGTTCCAGAGTCCGAGCATCAGCGTCATGAGTCCCGCGACCGCCAAGATAAGCAACGGCGCGGCGTTCGCGGTCAAATGGGTCCAGCTGAGCGTTTGGAGCAACATGTTACGGCGCCTCCGTGAGTGGCGAAACCGCAGGGGCAACCGCAATCGGTTCCACGACCACCGGCGTTCTGCGCTGCACGAGTTGGAGGAAATCGGCCACCGAGGTCTTGGTATGATCGAGGATCACGCGCGGCGCGACCCCGAGCCACACCATCAGCACCAGCATCGGCACGACGACGAGGGCCTCTCGCGCATTGAGGTCTTTGAGTCCTGCGACGGCCACTTGCGTCTCGCCGATCATTTCTCGTGGACTGCCAAAGAAAACGCGCTCGACCATCCAGAGGAGATAGACCGCCGCGAAGATCACGCCGGTGGCGGCCACTATGGTGTACACCGGCTGGGTGCGGAACGAGCCCAACAGCACGAGAAACTCGCCGACGAAATTATTGAGGCCCGGCATCCCGAGCGACGAGAGTGTGGCGATTAAAAACGCGGTGGTGAA
Source organism: Deltaproteobacteria bacterium (assembly GCA_016210045.1). Lineage (NCBI taxonomy): Bacteria > Pseudomonadati > Myxococcota > Myxococcia > Deltaproteobacteria bacterium. Next base: position 6,711 of record JACQUX010000021.1, read on the forward strand.
CAATGGCAATTGCCGCGCGATCCCGCCGTAACTGGCAATCGCACGCGTATGGGTCCGTTCGTACAGCATGCCGAAGAGCAAGAAGAGCGCGCCGGTCGAAATGCCATGATTCAGCATTTGAATGACGGCGCCTTGCACCGCTTCCGGTGTGAGCGCAAACAGGCCGAGCATCACGAAACCTAAGTGGCTCACCGAGGAATACGCGATCAGTCGCTTCACATCCGGTTGGACCATCGAGACGATCGCGCCGCCGACGATTCCGACGACGGCCAAAAAGAGAAACAGCGGTTGCGCCGCCGCGACCGCATCGGGGAAGAGCGGCATCGCGAAGCGATAGAAGCCATAGGTCCCGACCTTCAAGAAGACGCCGGCCAGCAACACGCTCCCGGCGGTCGGGGCTTCGGTATGGGCGTCGGGCAACCAGGTGTGAAACGGGAACAGCGGAACTTTTACTGCAAACGCGAGCGCAAAGGCCGCGAAGAGCCACAGTTGCGCCTGCGCAGACAACGCGACGTCGTAGAGATCCAACAGATTGAACGTCTTGCCGCCGACGACATAGAGATACAGGATCGCAACGAGCATCAGCAGACTGCCGACCAGCGTATAAAGAAGGAACTTCATCGCGGCCATCACGCGCTGCTTGCCACCCCACACGCCGACCAGGAAATACATCGGGATCAGCATGATTTCCCAAAAGACATAGAACAGGAACAAGTCGAGCGCCGCGAAGGCGCCATTCAAGCCCACTTCGACCAACAACAGCAGCAGCATGAATTCTTTGGTCCGGCTGCGGATGTCGCGCCACGCGCAGAGAACACACAACGGCACTAGCAACGCCGTTAACACGATGAGCGACAAGCTGACGCCATCGATCCCGATTCGGTAATAGATGTTCAGTTCCGGCACCCAAGGGAGCGCCATCGCCAGCGCAAACCCCTCTGCGGGGGCGGTCGCGACGTAGCGCGCCGCCAGACAGAGCGAGAGAATGAAGGTGGCGAAACTGACGACAAACGCGATTTCGCGGCTCGCGGCCTCGTGGCGGCGTGGCAGCCACAGCAGCAGCAACACGCCGACCACCGGGAAGAAGATAGTCAGCGAAAGAATATTCGTTTCAACAAATGGGAACATATTTTTTTAGTGACTGGTGGCTGGGAAAAGACCTCACATGGTTCCGACCCCCAGTCACCAGTCACTAGCCACTAGTCACACATTATAAAATCATCCACCACAACATCACGACGGCGCCGAGGATCATCGCGAAAATGTAATGGGGCGTCGCTCCGGTCTCGACGGCGGCGCCCATCCTTCCTAACAATAATGCGACACGCCCGGTGCCATGAACGCCGATCCGGTCGATCAATAATGCGTCTTGGATCTTCCACAGCACTTCGCGGGAGACCCAGACGAGCGGCCGGATCAGATAGCGGTCGTAAATTTCATCGACAAAATAATTATGCACTAATACGTAATACCAACCCTTGAACCGCGCCGCCATGCGCGCCGGGGCCTCGCTGCGGCCGGCATAGATCGCCAATGCGACGATCGCCCAGAGCGAGCCCCATAACATTGTGCCCAATCCGACGAGCATTTCCAGACTCTCGTCGTGCTCCAGATGCGGCTGATGGACAAAGACCGGCGCGAGGAAGTGATGAAAATGGTCCGCGCCGCCAAAGCCCTTCGGCACGCCGATCCATCCGCCGACGAACGACAACACCGCCAAAATGACCAGCGGGACGAGCATCGTGACGCTGTCTTCTTTATGGCAATGGATCTGCTTCCCGGCCTCGCTGCGCGGCCCAAAGAACGCCAACCCCATCATGCGGAACATATAGAACGACGTCAGCCCTGCGGCCAAAATGCCAAGTCCCCAGATATAGGTGTGGCCGGCAATCGCGATCGGCGGATGCAACGCGGACCACAGAATCGCGTCTTTGCTGTAGAACCCGGCAAACGGATAAATGCCGGCGATCGCGCAGGTGGCAACTAAACAGGTCGTGAACGTAATCGGGAGATATTTGCGGAGCCCCCCATATGCGGAAAGACGCTGTTCATGATGCATGGCGTGGATGACGGCCCCCGCACCGAGAAACAGCAGCGCTTTGAAGAAGGCGTGAGTCATCAGGTGAAAAATTCCGGCACTGAACGCCCCGGTGCCGACGCCGATGAACATGAATCCGAGTTGGGACACGGTCGAATAGGCCAACACCTTTTTAATGTCGTCTTGGACTAAGCCCATCGTGGCAGCAAACAAGGCCGTGATGCATCCGGTCCAGGCCACCACCGTTAATGCAAGCGGCGTGAGGGCATACAGAAAATTGAGCCGCGCGATCATGTAGACGCCCGCCGTCACCATCGTGGCCGCGTGGATCAGCGCGGAGACCGGCGTCGGGCCGGCCATCGCGTCGGGGAGCCAGACATAGAGCGGAATTTGCGCCGACTTGCCGCAGGCGCCGACGAAGAGACAGAGGCAAATCGCCGTCGCGGCCGGAATGAGTGGATTGCCTTCTTGCAGCGCCACTTGCTTGATGACTTCGAAATTCAGTAACGCGCTCCCCGGCTCCACGGCGTTGTGGATCGTCACCCAAATCAGCAAGATTCCCAACATGAAGCCAAAGTCGCCGATTCGATTCACCACGAACGCCTTCTTGCCAGCATAGGCCTTGGCCGCGTCAGTGAACCAAAAGCCGATCAATAAGTAAGAGCAGAGTCCGACCCCTTCCCAGCCGACGAACATCACGAGCAAATTATCGCCGAGCACGAGCAAGAGCATGAAGAAGAGGAAGAGATTCAGATACGCGAAATAGCGCGCGTAACCGGGGTCTTTCTCCATATAGCCGATGGAGAAGAGATGAATGAGGGAGCCGACGCCGGTGACAACCAAGACCATCACCATCGAGAGTTGGTCGGTACGCACGCCGATCTGCAACACCCAATCGGAAAACGCGACCCAGGTATATAAAGGTGGGATGGCCGGAGCGAATTCGCCCGCGTCGAAACTCGCGAGCACATAAAAAAACCGCGCGGCGATAAAAAAGGCGAGAAACGGCAGTCCGACGCCGAGGAGCGACACCAGCATTTTCGGCGCCGCACGTTTCGTGGAGGCGCAGACGAGCGCCACCGTCCCGTTGATCGCCGCCCCCAGCAACGGCAGCGCGATCACTAGCCAAATCATTCCGGGCATAGAAAAATAGTACGACACTCCCTACCCCTGTAGTTGCCGCCATTCGGTCACTTCGACCGTGGGGCGATGGCGGAAGGCCGCCACGACGATGCCTAATCCGACCGCCACTTCACATGCCGCGATCACAAACGAAAACAGGACCAAGACCTGACCATCCAACGAGCCGCCGAAACGCGAGCTGGCGACCAGTGCCAAATTGGCCGCCGAGAGCATGATCTCGACCGACATCAACATGACTAATAAATTGCGACGCACCAACACGCCGAGCGCGCCGATACAAAACAGGATCGCGGAAAGTACGAGATAATGGTTCAGACCGATAGCCGTCATCGCAGTTCCCGCTTCCCTAAAACCACGGCGCCGATAATCGCGACGAACAACAGAATCGACGTGACTTCAAACGGAACGACATAGCGCGACAACAAGAGTTGCCCGACCGCCTCGACCGTGCCATCCGCCAGCTCCGTCGATTCCGCAACCGCAGCCGAGCGCGCCATGTAGAGCCCGAACAACAGCAGCGCCAACAGATACACAGCCGCGCTCCCCTGCAACAGCCGCGACCCGGAAATGGCGCGCCACCGCAGTTGTTTCGGTTCGAGGTTCAGCAACATGATCACGAAGACGAAGAAGACCATGATCGCGCCGGCGTAGAGCAAGATCTGCATGATCGCGATGAAGTGGGCGTGCAGCAGCACGAAGAGCAGCGCTACACCAAAAAAACTGGCCACCAGGGCCATCGCCGCGCCAACCGTGTTGGGCTGAAAAATGACCAACAGGGACATCAGCACGGTGAATCCGGCGAACGCGTAGAACAAAATTTCCATACGCGCGGTGTCCCTAACGTAGCCCGATTCGAATTGCAATGATTTGAACAGGGATCAGGTGACGTGATGCAACGGCGTCAGGCGGGGGTACAAGTGGCTCACGAACATTCCGGCCTCGGTCAGGCTATTGTTGTTTGCAGACGGAGTTCCACCACGTCGTCCGGCTCGCCACGCGGCATCTTCTTGACCTTCGGATCGGCGTTGACAGTTTTTCTTATTGAATAATGTATTCGATTCGAATACATTATAACTATGCGAGATAGAAAACAAAAAACTGCAATCATGACAGTCCGCCTATCCACAGCAGAAAGAGCTGCGGTTGCGGCGTACCTGCGACAGAATCCTTTATTCGACAGCTTCTCCGCTCTCGCTCGCGTGGCCACCCTCAGCCTCATCAATCAAGCCGGAACAATCCAACTCAACCCTGTGTCCTTCACTACGACGGCCAAGCGTCCGCATTTTCTTTGGGACTACGACCTGACCGAGACACACGTGCGAGAGATCCTCCATACTCCCGGCCTCTCGGCGCAGAAACGATGGCTCCTAGGCCGACTCCTCACCGCGGCCCGTTTCGAAGAGATTCCGGCGTTCGTACCAATCACAGAGATTGCACGTCATTTCCATGCGCTCCGTCTCTCGGCCAAGGTGCGCACTCGGTGGGCATACGCGCTGCATCATTGGGGGTACGATGCCTAACCGCTCGACTCCGAGCATCCTTACGCCGTTGCAACGGCGTTTTCTTCAGGCAGCCTTTCACAACGACTGGTTCCGCCGACATTTCTATCTGACAGGCGGCACAGCACTCTCGGCTTTTTATCTCCAGCACCGTTATTCCGAGGACCTTGATTTTTTTACCCATTCGGCAGCGCTCGACGGCATTGCCCCCATGGTGGCGACTATTGCCAAGCAGCTTAAAGTCTCAAGCAAAGCGCTACAGACGACTCCTGGGTTTCAACGCTATTTGCTGAGCGGCGACCTCAAACTCGACTTCGTCGTCGAGACAGAGTTCCGGATCGGCACTCCGGAGTTGATTGATGACTTTATGGTGGACTGTCTGAAAAATATTGCCGTCAATAAGGTCTGTACGATCCTCGGCCGACTGGACGTGAAGGACTACGTCGATCTCTTCTTCCTTTTGACTAAACAGCCGTTCGATATCTACGAACTCATGGAGCACGCACAGCAAAAAGATGGAGGCATGGACCGCTTCATTTGGGCATCGCTGATCGCCGACATCAAGACATTGCAGATCATGCCGCGCATGATCGCTCCCCTGACCAAAGAGACCCTCGATCATTATTTCCTGGGGCTTCGAGATCAAATTCTTGATTCCATCAATCCGAAAACCATTAAAAAGTGACAATGATGCATTCTCGGTGTTTCATAGCGGCCCTCTTGTTGTTTATCGCAACCCCCAGCATCGCCGCCGATTTGACGTTCGAAAACGTCGGACGTTCAACAATCGGTTTCGTGCGGAGCAATGGCACAGTGGAAAATGCGAATCGTTCTACCATGGGACATCTGTTGGCGAACGGCGCCGTGGAGAATGCGAGTCGCTCCACGATCGGATTTGTTCAAACGAATGGGATGATCGAAAACGGGAGCCGCTCCACGATCGGCTTCTTCGTGCGGCGTGGCGATGCGATCGTGCTGGAAAACAGCGGCCGCTCCACTTGTGGTCGCGTGCGCTCCAGCGGGATGGTCGAAAGCGCGGGTGGAAGTACAGTGGGATTTATCCACGGCGGCGTGGGCGGTCAGGAACGGGCCATTGTCGGCGCGTTGGTATTTTTCTTTTCGCTGCTCGGATGCCCGTGATCCGGATTACTCTTCCTCTTCTTCTATGGGCCCCTCGCGCGGTGGCAAATAGCGATCGAGCGCACGCGTGAAAGGGAGATCGGCAAACGGGTCTTCAAATGGACCGCGTGCCGGACGGATCGGCGGCGGAACGGTCCATTCGACTATGGCCGGCAGTCGCGGAGACGGTGCCGGTTGGCGCACTCCGAGTTCGGGCGGTATCGCTTGGCGCTTCTTGGCGGCGACCAGAATCCCGCTCCAGGTCTCCGATTCCCGCACCACAACGGCATCGACGAGTTTAGACATCACGGCAAACCCGCGCTTGCTGAGGTCGCGTTGTATCCCGAGTACTGCGTCCCGCGCGTTTTCCGGATCCTGAAAGACACAACGGAGATCGTCGCCCACGGCGAGATACGCAGCCGCCGCTGCCAACAGCTGACCGTATTGTGCGCCATGTAGCCCCAGATCATCGATATCGACCAAGAAGAGGAGACGGCATTGCCCCACTTGGGCCTGGGCATGGGCCAAGAATTCGCGCGGATCTCCCCAGCAATGGAGGGCCATACTTCCGCAGAGCTTCGTCTGCCGCGAGGCATGAGGAGTCGTTTCGGCCCACGGCACGTCGCGGGGCGGTCGCATACAATGCCAGCGCGCCAAACTGAACGCATTGGCGGTCGCGGCATAATTCGCATCAAAAAGATCTTCGAGACCGAGGTAGTGTTCCGGCCCAATCAGACAGACATTGCCGACGCGCCGCGCTCCCAATGGAGGGAAACAGAAGCGGGCCAGGCCGTCCAGCGGTTGTGCAAAACGGGCTTGGGGCAGGTCGGGGACTTCCTCTCGGCCCAAGGGAAAGTCGGGAATCGATCGCATATATAGCTTCTGCCGCGTCGGCAGACGACTCAGCAACGGATGGGCCTGCGGCATACGCGTTTGCATGTACTCATGCTCCGGATTCGAAACCGCACCGTGCTAGTGGTTGGCGCCGGCGCGTCCTACTAGCACGTAATGCAGCGGCGATACATATGCAATCAGGTTTTGCGGTCTGCCAAACATTTCAACTTGCGCCCATTGCTGGGCAGCGGGTAGGTCTGCGTATGGAGGTCTTATCATGATCCGGGCCGCGGCACCGGCAGTGAACCTAGCCCCCGCCTCTCGTCCCCGAGGCGGCAAAGTCGTCCGGCTCATCCCTTACACGTTGCGCCCTTCCGCCGTTTTGCAACGCGGGGATGCTTATGTTGAAATCCATCACCAACGTCCCGGGATCGCGATCGCGAATCCGTGGCCGCAGCTCACGCGCCATGGCCCGATCACGGCATTTGATCTGGCCCGTGCGCTGTGCAGTAAGGCCGCGTGGCGCACGCTGATGCGCGGCGGGCCGATCATGCAGCCCGGTCCCATTTGGGTCTTCCGCCGCGACGACCAAGCCCTCGCGCCATTGGTGCCGCTCCTCAAGGCCCACAGCATCCAACGACTCGCGGATTTCAGCCCCGACCCACGCTTTGTGCATCCGCGCGACATCGTCGATTTTGAACAGTTTGCGCAGGGCATTGCTGCCGGCACCGTTCCGCTCCCGATCATCTTCAAGCCGAACCACAACGCGTATGGCTGGCATATCTTCATCACGACCGGGCGGCACGACCAGGCCGTTGAGATCACGATGGCGCACTGTCCCGACCAACGCGACGGCGACGCGGCCGGCATGCTGCACGAACTGGGCAATCCGGACGAGATCCGCGTTGACTCCGAAAAGAATCTCGTCCACTGGACCGTGCGACGCGACCGCCACGATATTGCCGACACGTTGTACCGACTCTGGGCACGCAACGCCGTTAACTTGGAACACCGCTTGTTCGATGCGGGAATGGCGGAACGGATGATCCGCGACCCCGCGTGGCAGATGATCCGCGCGGACGGCGGCCGCTGTTACGAAACGCGGCACAAATTCGTCGGCTCATTGGCGACCGGACGAGTTTTCCTGCTCAACAGCGCGAATTGCGCCAAGCTCGGCGCGTCGTCGTTCATTGCCAATATTACCGGCCGTCCGGCTTCCGACGATGTCCGCGCGTCTCATATGTACGAACCACTGCTCGCCGGTGGCCATTTGCAGCCGCATGAATTCGCCGCGTTCCGGGATTACGTCGACGGCTTGGTGCTCGCCGCGTTCACGTACCTCGTGCAACGACTCCGCGCCGCCGGGGTCCACGCCGACTTCGGTCCCGGTCGCACTGTCCACGGCTGCTTCGATTTGATGTGGCTCGCGCCAATTCACGGCCGCGGCTTTCCCCGCCCGTTGCTGGTCGAAGGCGCTATCCCTATGCTCAAAGACTTCGGCCGCGCCGCCCTTCAAACCCTCCGTGTCACGGAATGAATGCACCCCGCCCCAAGGGGCGGGGTATCCACCTCCCTCTCCCTTTGGGGAGAGGGTTGGGTGAGGGGGAGACCACCAGGACTCTCACTATCTTGTAATCCTCCCCCTCACCCTAGCCCTCTCCCCAAAGGGAGAGGGGGGAAAAAAGCGCGGCAAGCCGCGAGGAATTTCACCTAGGAAGATTCAACCGGACCGCCTCATAACCTGAAACCACCGGGAGGCGGCTCATAACCGAATCTCGATGAGTTCTTCTTGAATCGGGGGAAATTGCCTCGTTGTGCTGTTGCAGACTACGTTAGGTACCCGTGCATGGCATCATGAATATTGCAGACGGCCTCGTCCCGTGTCAGCAGGCCATGCTGCTCGTCCGCTTCGTTGGGCCATAGGTGGATGCTTCAACAACGGCCGTGGGCGTGCGGTGGGGGCCGTAGGGGCTCTCGCAGCCGTTTTCTCCTTGCGTAATCTAATGACGAAAACGGCGAGGGCGAGCGCGCGGCCGCTCGATGCGGCCGCGATAGCGTACCCTGCGGCCCCCACCGCACGCCCACGGCCCCTCGTCTACAAAAACCAACGCATTATATCCCGCCAAGAAGGGGTTCGGGTTTTTCCAGTTGTTCCTTCACCAATTTCAAGAACCCGACCGATTCGCGGCCGTCGATGATGCGGTGGTCATAGGAAAATGCGACGTACATGATTGGACGAATCGCGACTTGGCCCTGCACGACGACTGGACGGTCGGCGATATTGTGCATGCCGAGGATGCCGCTCTGCGGCGGATTGAGGATCGGCGTGGAGAGCATCGAGCCGAAGACGCCGCCGTTCGTCAGCGTGAAGGTGCCGTTCGTCATATCGTCGAGGGTCAACTTGCCGCTGCGGGCCTTCTCGGCCAATGCCGCGATCGATTGTTCGATTTGCCCCGCGTGCAGCGCCTCCGCATGGCGGATGATCGGGACCATCAAGCCCTTCGGCGCGCTGACGGCGATGCCGATATCCATGTAGTCGTGAAAGACGATTTCATCGCCTTCGATCGCGGCATTGACGGCGGGGAATTCCCGCAATGCGCCGACGACGGCGCGGACGAAGAAAGACATCAGGCCTAACTTCACGCCATACTTCGTTTGAAACGACTCTTTGTGCCGGGCCCGCAGCGCCTGCACCGCGCTCATATCGACTTCATTGAAGGTCGTGAGCATCGCCGTCGTGTTCTTCACCGCCACGAGGCGTTCGGCGAGACTCTTGCGCAACATCGACATGCGCTCGCGACGGACTGGCCGGTCTGCTGCGGAGCTGGGCGCTGGGGGCTGAGAAGGCGTGACTGGTGGCTGGGGACCGGTGACTGGTGGCTGGTGGCTGGTGGCTAGTGTCGGACGTTCGGCGGTCGCTGCAACTGGCTTCGGTGTAGCGCCCTTCCCGGCCGCGTCGATTGTGGCCAGCACGGTTCCGACGGCCACGACATCGCCGACGGGAACCAGGATTTTCAACTGCCCGGCGGCGGACGCTGAGACGGTCAACGTGGCCTTATCGGATTCGATTTCGCACAAGACATCGTCTTTCTGCACGACATCGCCGTCTTGCTTCAACCAAACCGCCACTTGCACTTCACTGATCGACTCTCCTGGACTCGGGGCCTTGATTTCGGTCGGCATATAATAGACTCCTTCCTTATTCTCCCTCTCCCCTTGGGGAGAGGGCAGGCCGCCCGTTATTGGCGGCCGGGGTGAGGGGGAGACCGCACCGATGGACCTCCCCCTCACCCTGTCCCTCTCCCCAACGGGGAGAGGGGATATTATTTTACTCGTCGCGGACGCGCGACCCGCACCGGGGCATCGGCAAACGCCTGCGTCAGAATTTCTTGCTGTTGCGTCTGGTGTTGGCGGTGGAATCCGGTGGCCGGCGTGCTGCTCTCTTTGCGCGCCACGACGCGCAACGCGGACGCGGTCCAGGCCCGCAGGAGAAACGGCCACGCCCCCATATTCGCCGGCTCTTCCTGCACCCACACCCACTCCGCGTGCGGATAGCGCTGCACCAGTTCGGCGCATTGCGCCTTCGGCAACGGATACAATTGTTCCAGCCGACAGATCGCGACGTCGCGCCGCCCTGCCTGTGCGCGCTGCTCCACGAGTTCGTAATAAATTTTTCCGGTGCAGAGAATCACGCGCGTGACGCAGGTCGGGTCGACCGTGGTGTCATCCAAGAGTTCGCGAAACCCGCCGTGCGTGAAATCGCTCAAAGGGCTCACCCAGCGCGGATTGCGCAAGCCGCTCTTCGGCGTACACACCACGAGCGGCTTACGGAACGGACGCGCCAACTGGCGCCGCAACGCATGGAAGAGATTCGCCGGCGTCGTGCAGTTCACCACTTGCATGTTCTGGTTCGCACACAGCGCTAAGAACCGCTCCACACGCGCGGAGGAATGTTCCGGACCTTGGCCTTCGTAGCCGTGCGGGAGCAGCAAGACCATGCCGTTCATGCGTTGCCATTTGGTTTCGGAGCACGACAGGAATTGATCGATGATAATTTGTGCGCCGTTGGCGAAGTCGCCGAACTGCGCCTCCCAAACCACCAGCTGACTCGGGTCGGCGGAGGCATAGCCGAATTCGAAGCCGAGGCCGGCGTATTCAGAGAGCAGCGAATTGAAGATCGCGAAGCGACCTTGGGTCGGCGCCACGTGGCGCAACGGGACGTACTCTTCCACGGAGTCTTCGATCGTGATCACCGCGTGGCGATGCGCGAACGTGCCGCGCTCGACGTCTTGTCCGCTGATCCGCACACCGACGCCTTGCTGCAACAACGATGCGTAGGCGAGCCACTCTGCAATCGCCCAATCGATCGCGTTGCCCTTCTGAAACGTCCGAAAGCGCTCGTCGAAGAGTTTGCGGATCTTTTGAAAACAGCGCACCGTGGGCGGGATCGTCAACATCCGCTCGCCGAGCGGTCGCAGCACCGCTTCCGCGACCCCAGTCTCCGGCGACTGTTCGAAGTCCGCCTCGGTCGCCAAGCGTAATCCCTGCCACGCGCCATGAAATAACGCCGCGGTCGTAATCCGCGGCTGCTGTTTGGCCGCTTCATAGCGGTCATCGAGCAACGCGGCGCAAGTCTCGGCGATCTGATTCGCCTCCGCGACCAACACGCTCCCTTCGGCGTCGAGACGGCGTTTATAAATCTCGAACGGATTCGGATGTTGTTCGATGATTTTATAGAGGATCGGTTGGGTGAAACGCGGTTCGTCCGCCTCGTTGTGGCCGTGGCGGCGATAACAGAGCAGATCGATAAACACGTCGCGGTGAAACTCTTGGCGAAACGCCATCGCCAGCTCCACGGCCAACACCACGGCCTCGACGTCGTCGCCGTTGACATGCAGGATCGGCGAACGCGTGACCTTCCCGATATCAGTGCAATAGATGCTCGAACGTGCGTCGAGGAAACCGGTCGTGAATCCGAGCTGATTATTGATGACCAGATGCACCGTGCCGCCGGTGCGAAACCCGTCGAGCTGCGCCATTTGGACGACTTCGTAGACCACGCCTTGCGCGGCCAACGCGGCGTCGCCGTGGATCAGCACCGGCGTGATCGCGTCCAAGTCGCTTTGCCGTTCTTGTTTCGCGCGCACCATGCCTTCCACGACGGGATCGACCGCTTCGAGATGCGACGGATTCGGCGTCAACGTCAAGTGCATGGAACGCCCGCTCGCCAACGTGCGATCGCTGGAAAATCCGAGGTGATATTTCACATCGCCGTCGAAGATCGCCAACTCGCCTTCGGGCCCTTGACCTTCAAATTCGGCGAAGACCGCTTCGTACGGTTTGCCCAACACGTTGGTCAGGACGTTCAAGCGCCCGCGATGCGACATGCCGATCACGAATTCGCGGCAGCCGTGTTCGGCACCGGTCCGCAACATCGCTTCCAACGCGGGAATGGCGGACTCCGCACCTTCGAGCGAGAAGCGCTTCTGGCCGACGAATTTGGTGTGCAAACACCGTTCGAACAGGACCGCGCGCGCGAGTTGCTCCAGAATGGCCCGCTTCTTTTCCCGACTAAAGTTGGGACGATTGCGCGTGGATTCCATTCGCTGCTGCCACCAGCGAACCATGGTCGGATCGTCGAGATATTTGAACTCCGCGCCGATCGACTCGCAGTACGTTTGGTGGAGCAGGTCGCGAATCTGGCGCAACGGCACCGGGCCTAAGCCGACATCGATCCCGGCGTGATAGACCGTATCAAGGTCAGCGTCGCTGAGTCCAAAATTGTCCAGTTCCAGCGTCGGGAGATACTGACGCCTTTTCCGTACCGGATTCGTCTTCGTGAACAAGTGACCGCGATGGCGATAGGCGTCGATCAGTTGCAGGACGGCGATTTCTTGTTTGGGCGCCGTGATTGGTGACTGGTGGCTAGTGGCTGCGGCACCGTGACTGGTGACTGGTGGCTGGTGGCTGGAACGGAGTGTGGATTGCCCGAATTCAAATCCGGCGAAAAAGGCGCGCCAATTGGGATCGACGGACGCTGGGTCGCGTTGATAGTCGCGATGGAGCGCGTCGAGCAGCTCCGGTGCCAGATTGAAGAGAAACGAAAGATCCGCCGCCATAGAGACGCGGTAGATAAATCCACCACACCCCGCTTGTCGAGCCAAATCACATGCCGCGGATCATGTTGCGGTGACAACCGATCGATTCCCAAAGATGGTTGCTTGTCCCGGGGACCGGGGCAGCGGGGGAGGAGCAACAGGGTACGCGGTCGGTTCGCCATCGAGGCGAACCGCCGCTCACCCTCGCCGTTTTCGTCGTTAGATTTCGCAAGGAGAAAACGGCTGCGAGAGCCCCTGTTGCCCCTCCCCCGCCGCCCCGGCCGATGCTCAATCCATCCCCACCATATCAAGCGCACAATCATCTTTGGATCCGCATGAGAGTGCGTATTACGGATTCTCAAGGGGAGAATCAGGCTGTTCAAAAAGGTCCTAGTGGTCCATTCAGATTGAAACACGTGGTCCTCGGCAGGGGCAAGGGGGAGGGCCGCGGGCGAGTCTGAGAGAGGGAGATCTATGGAGTTGAAGCTCGACCGAGCGAGGTCTCAGTGAGCCGAGCGCCGTAACGCGAGGCGAACGGCCCGCGGCCCTCCCCCTTGCCCCTGCCGAGGACGCGGCTCAGCATTTCAATCTGGGTTGTCAACTAGTGGCTGGGCCTTTTTCAACAGCCTGCAAATCACCAATCGACGAAACTGCGCAGGCGTTTGGCGCGGCTGGGGTGGCGGAGTTTGCGGAGGGCTTTGGCCTCGATTTGGCGGATCCGCTCGCGGGTGACCGCAAAGTCGCGGCCGACCTCTTCCAGCGTGTGGTCGGATCGCTCGCCGATCCCGAAGCGCATCCGCAGCACTTTTTCTTCCCGCGGCGTCAGCGTCGACAACACACGTTGCGTGGAATCGGAGAGACTCAAGTTCACGACTGATTCGATCGGCGACAGGACCGATTTATCTTCGATGAAATCGCCTAAATGGCTGTCTTCTTCTTCGCCGATCGGCGTTTCGAGCGAGATCGGCTCCTTCGCGATCCGCAGGACCTTGCGGACTTTCTCGACCGGCAGTTCCATTTTTTCGGCGATCTCTTCCGGCGTCGGCTCGCGGCCCAAGTCCTGGACCAAATAGCGGGACGTCCGCACCAGTTTATTGATCGTTTCGATCATATGGACCGGAATGCGAATAGTCCGCGCTTGGTCGGCGATCGCGCGCGTGATGGCTTGGCGGATCCACCACGTGGCATAGGTGCTAAATTTGTAGCCTCGGCGATATTCGAATTTTTCCACCGCCTTCATTAAGCCGATATTGCCTTCCTGGATCAGGTCGAGGAACTGCAAGCCGCGATTGGTGTATTTCTTCGCGATGCTGACGACGAGGCGCAGATTCGCTTCGACCAATTCATTTTTCGCATGCTCCGCAAAATTCTTGGCGCGATCGATGGCAATGTAGGTTTGACGCAGACTTTCCACATCTTGGCCGGCCTCGACTTCGAGTTGGCGCAATTGGCGTTCCGTATTTTTGAAATCCTCTTCCAACTGCGCGAACGCGTCTTTGTCGAGTCCGATGTCGCTCAAGATCTTCCGTTGTTGATAGGTGTTGCGATGAAATTTGCGCAACAGTTCTTTCGGATCTTCGTGCTTCGGACAATGCAGCTTATGGGTATATTCCGCGATGCGCCGTTTGAGCCGGCCGGTATCCATGACCAAAGTTTGAAAGCGCTGGATAATCTCGTCAATCGTGCGTTTGCTGAGATTCATTTCCTTCACGCACTCCAACATTTTTTCCTGCAAGTCGCTCAACTTGGACTTCGCGGCCTCGCGCGTCGTGTCAGTCAGTCGATCGCTCTTCAGTTTCGCTTGATACGGCTTCGCCGCCTTCACCAACAACCGCGCCCGGCTCATGTGCTTGAGCACGCGCAGCCGATGTTCACCTTCGTTGAAGTCGCCTTCGGCCGCCACATCTTCCAGATCTTTCACGACCTCGACGACACGGACTTTATTGCGGCTCAGTTGATCGCCCAGCTGTAACACGGCCGAGATGCCCATCGGGGATGAGAGCAGGATGTTGAACATCTCGTTCTCGCCCTGCTCGATCCGCTTCGCGATCTCGACTTCGCCTTCGCGCGTCAGCAACGGGACTTGTCCCATCTTGCGCAAATAGAGCCGCACCGGATCGGCGCTGCCACCGGCCATTACCAAGGTTTCGGCGGCTTCTTCTTCCGGCGTCTCTTCTTCGGCGGCCTTGCCCTCGCCGTTTTGCTTTTGTTGGCGCTTTTTCCCTTCTTCTTCGTTTTCCACGATGTCGATATCGAGGTCGTCGAAGACGGCGAGGACATTGTCGAGTTGGTCAGCGGCAATCACGTCCGCCGGCAACGCGTCGTTGACCTCCTCGTAAGTCAGGAAGCCGCGCGTCTTGCCTTTATCGATCAGTTGCCGCACCTCGTTCGCATTGAGCACGGACGGCGGTACGGTGGGCGTCGCTTCTGCTTTGGTCACTTCCGTTTTGGCCATATGGATTCCCTAGTGGCTGGTGACTGGGGGCTGGTGACTGGGGGCTGGGGGGAGCATGCCGCGTGGGCCGTTCACCAGTCACCAGCCACCAGCCACCCCCTTATGCCTCGCCTGCAATAATGTCTGCTTCTCCAACAGCAATCGTTCCAACACCTCGCCCTGCGCGCCGCGTTCGGCGGCCGCGATCGCCGCGTTCAATTGTTCGCAGGTCTCTTGATGTTGTGTGCGCCGCATCGCCCCCGCCAATTGGCTCGCCAGCTCGTGACTGGGCCCACTATCCTCATATTGGCCCTCCGTCAATGCCAGTTCTGCCACCACACGCCGCACCGCTTCATCCGTTTCCCGCGCCAACACACTCCCCACCCGCAATTCGCCGTCCGCTTCGTAGGCCGTCCACAAATGCGTCGCAATGCGCCGCGCCGTCGGGTGTTGGAAATCTTGGGGACTCAGCTCTCGAACGATCGGGCCCATACCGGCCGGCACTTGGAGCAGGAATTCCAGACAGCGCCGCTCCACGAGCGGCAACGGCCGCGTGGCATCCACGAGCGTCCGCTCACGCGCGTGCACCGGCGACGGCAGCACCGCCGTCCCACTGCGCAGTGCGCGCTGGACCACGGAGCCCTCGATCCCGACCGCGCGCGCGACGCGTTCCATATACACCGCTTCCTGTACCGCATCGCGCAGCCGCGCAAAATACGGCCGCAACGCATCCACCGCGCGCACGCGGCCGATCGTATCTGTGCCGGCCAGCACTACGAGATCGTCGATCAGCCATTCGAACACGGTCGGCGCGGCGTCCAGTCGCGCGACAAACGCCTCGCGCCCCTCGCGCCGCATCACGGTATCCGGGTCGTCGCCGTCGGGGAGCCGCACCATCCGCGGGATCAGACCAACGTCGAGGCACAGCAGCAAACTCCGCTGCGCCGCTTGGCGTCCGGCCGCGTCGCCGTCGTAGGCGAACCAGACGTTTCGCGTGGCCCGCATGATGAGCCGCAAATGATCCGCCGTCAGCGCCGTGCCGAGCGGCGCGATCGTTTCTTCGAGTCCCGCCAGATGCAACGCGAGCACATCGAGATACCCTTCAACCACGATCGCGCGATCGTGTGTCCGCATCGCGGCAAGCGCCATCGGGAGGCCGTAGAGGGTCTTCCCTTTATGGAAGACCGGCGAATCGCTGCCGTTCAGATATTTCGCGCCTTCGTCGGCGGCGCCATCGGGCAGTACGCGCCCGCCGAAACTCACCACCTCCCCCTTCATCCCCCGGATCGGGAAGATGAGGCGACGGCGGAAGAAATCATAGTAGCCGGCACCTTGGTTGCGCCGACGAACCAACCCCGCTTGCATGGCCAACTCCATGGGAACGCGGCGCGATTGTAAAAAGTGTGTCACGCCTTCCCACTCTTCTTCGGCGGCCCCCAGAAAATGTTGCGTCCAAAATGCGGGCTCGGCGAAACCCCGCGAATTCAGGTAGGCTTTGACTGGCGAGCCGATCCGGCCCGCGACCAGCGTTTGTTGAAAGTACTCCAGCGCCAATTGATTCACACGCAGCAACAGCCGCCGGGTGCGGTCTTCCGCTTGGACGGCGGCGGCCGCGACCGGGTCTTCCGCCGTCGGCAACACCACGCCCGCACGCTCCGCCAGCTGCCGCACCGCCTCGGGGAAATTGAGCCCCTCGCGCTTCATGATGAAATGGAGCAGGTCGCCCCCCTCCCCGCAACCGAAGCAGTGAAAGAGCTGCTTCTCATCGTTCACCATGAAGGACGGCGATTTTTCCTGATGGAACGGACAGAGCCCTTTGTGGTTGCGCCCCGCTTTTTTGAGTTGGACATACTCGCCGATCAGCCCGACGATCGAGAGTCGATCTTTGATTTCCTGCAGGATGGCGGGGGGGAAGATCATACAGAGGTGGCTAGTGATTCGTGGCTGGTGATTTTGGCGTCCACAAAAGCGATTGCCGTATCCATTTCCCGGGAGGGGCACAAAGGGGACCTGCGGGCCGTTCGCCTCGCGTTACGGCGCTCGGCTCACTGAGACCTCGCTCGGTCGAGTTTCAACACCATAGCGCTCCCTCGCTCAGACTCGCCCTCTGGTCCCATTGGGGCCCCTCCCGGGACCATGTTGCAATCTGGATATTCGATACAACGTTTTTACCCATTTGATGACCAATTGCGGGGACTGATCGTGCTCTTGCCGGGCGGAGTGGCCCGGGGCCTCCAGGGGCTCTCGCAGCCGTTTTCTCCTTGCGCAATCTAAAGCCGAAAACGGCGAGGGCGAGCGCGCGGCGCCTCGATGGCGCCGCGACAGCGTACCCTGGGGGCCACGGGCCACTCCGCCCGGCCCTTGGAACGGGTACTGACTACTGCAGCCCGGATTGCTCCTCAGGACCCGCACACCGAAATCGATTTTACTCACAGCCCAGGCACGGCTATGCGCCGGATCCCTGCAGCTTTGCCTTCACTAACGCACTAACCACTTTCCCGTCGGCGCGGCCGGCGGCTTGGACGAGGACGGCCTTCATGACACGGCCCAGATCCTTCACACTCGTCGCCGCTTCGGCCTGGATGACGGCGTCGACTAACGCCGCAAGTTCGGTCTCGCTCATCGCCTGGGGCAGCAAACTTTCGAGGATCGCCAGTTCGGTTCGTTCTTTGGCGGCCAAGTCTTGGCGTCCGCCCTGTTCGAACTGAGCAATAGACTCACGTCGTTGTTTGGCCAAGCCAGCGATTAATTTGAGCAACTCGGCGTCGTCACAACGGCGCAACAGTTCGATTTCTTTGTACTGGATGGCCGATTTGATCCCACGGAACGTCTCCAGACGCACCACGTCCTTCGCCCGCATCGCGGCCTTCACTTCTGATTCGATTTGCTCGCGAAGGGACATATTTTACGTGTGTAAGTGCGCACGCGTACTATCTTGGTCCGAAACTCCGCCGCACGACGCGCTTCTTGGCCTGCGCGGCCTTCCGCTTCTTCCGCACACTCGGCTTCTCGTAATGCTCGCGCTTGCGCAATTCCGTCAGGATACCGGCCTTTTCGACCGATTTCTTGAACCGCCGCAACGCCGCTTCGAAACTCTCGCCGTCTTTGACTCGTACATTCGACATAAAGGAAACAATCACCCCGCTTTCACGACTATGAACTTTTTGGCCCTCCCCCCATAGGCAACCGGTCCCGGATTGTCAAAAAGATTCGCTTCGAGGTGTGTAAGGTTGATCGGATTCACGCGCTGTGCAAAGATGCCGACATGTATTCACCACTCGCTACAGAGCCCCCTGCGCCGACGCTCACAGCACAGCAACGTCTCGAACAAGCATTCAATCTCTTCTGGACGGCGTGCGCGCTGAAAGCGGCGTGGTTGCGGCAAATGCACCCGCAGGCGAACGCATCCGAAATTCAACGCCAATTGCGCCGCTGGATGTTGCTCTCGCGGAGTTGATCACCCGGTATCGTGCGAGGCCCCGATGTCGAACAACCTTCTTACGCTCTTCACAACACCACTCGAAACGGCGCGCATTCCCTATATGGTCACGGGGAGCATGGCGGCGATTGTGTACGGCGACCCACGACTCACGCATGATGCCGACATCGTGCTAGCGCTGCAAGCGGCGCATCTGCCCGTATTACTCACGGCCTTTCCGTTGACCGTTTTCTACACGCCGCCTGAGGAAGCAATAGCCACGGAACTCGCACGGAGCCAGCGCGGTCACTTCAACGTTATTCACCATGCCTCGGGCTTTAAAGCGGACATGTATCCGGTGGGGCGAGATCCGCTCCACCACTGGGCGCTCTCACGTATCACGACACTGATGATGGATGGGCACTCGGTACGAATCGCACCGCCGGAATATGTCATCACTCGCAAGTTGGAATTTTTTCGCGAAGGTGGAAGCGAAAAACATCTGCTCGACATCCGCAGCATGCTCGCGCATTCTCGTGCCCAAATCGATCAAGCGATCCTCGACCAATGGATCACACAGCGCGGCGTGCGCCCCCAATGGGAGCAAGTGCTGGTGGAAAATACCACATAGCGATCGCTGCGACGAGAGGCCAACCACGTCGATATTGACCGGCTTTGCTGACCCCCTGTAACGTGGCACGTCCTGGGTTTGAAAGTACTTTTGCGGTCCCGCTACACCCTGCCGCACACATACATCACGTAACAGACAGACATAGCAGCAATTTTTTCTATCGAGACTCGCGCTGCTGCGGCTTCTGCACTCAACCAACTGCGCATTCTCAGGTGGTCTTTGACCCGCCGCGTTCGGCCCGCGTGAGACAACGCACCAACATTGCACGATATTTTTTCCCAACCTCCGTTGGCACTCGCCTTGCTTTATCACAGGCCACGCACGGGACGGGTATCTGGATTGGTCGAACAGGGGGGGCGCTTATGAGTCGTCAACGCATTGGGGTGTTGGGTTCGCTCGCCGTGGCCATCGGCTACCTCTACACGGTCGGCTGCGGGGCCTTGACCGCCAACTTGAACGGCAGCAGCACCGGCAGCGACGGCACGAGTAGTGGGAGCGGCACGACGGTGACCGTCAGTGGGACGATCACCACGCCCGGCGCCAGTGCGTCGGCCGCGCTCTCTAAGGGGCTCGGCCGGAAGGCGATCGAAGACGTCGCGGCGGCCGGCTTGGCGGGGACGTTGTACGACGCCGTCACCGGCGAGGCCGTCGGGACCTTCACGACCGATAGCGCCGGGGCCTACACCGTGGACTGTGAGTTGGCAGAACACCCCGAGTCCGACAGCAACGCCTCGGCTGACGATGCGATCGTCACCGTGCAACTCGCGCTCGAGGCCGAGAACGCGGACGGGTCCATCCATATCGAGACGTATGTCGAAGTCAGCATCGATCCGGACAACGCGACCGATCCGATCACCGTGAATGCCGATTCCGACACCACGATCGCCGCGCAGGCCTTGCGCAGCCAGTTCGGCATCGCGGCGTGGGCGCAGGGCAACGCCGCGGCCTTCGTGCAAGGCGATCCGTTCTGCTTCTTCAAACTCCAACACGAGGTATTCACGAACGCCGATACCGCCAGCGACGGGATGGGCGATGACTTGGGCTCCCTCAAGGCCTTGATCGAAGGCGCGATGGCCGGTGGCGACGTCCAACCCGAAGACCTCGGCTACGACAACTGGGGCGCGGTCATGCAAGCCACGCTCGGCGGCGAGCTGCCGACGACCGACGCGGATGGCGACGGCGTCGCGGATGCACTCGACGCGCTGGCCACGGCGGCGGCCGGCGCCACGGGCGAAAGTGCGGACGCATTGCTCAACAACTACAGTGACGGGCTGAGTGCCATGGCGATCCTCGGCACCGCGTTCGGCGACAACATGGCCGGCGCCATGCCGGCCGCCGCGAATCTGGCCAAGGGGCGGCAGAAAACCGCCGCCACCGGCGGCGAGAGTGCGTGCGATACGCTCACCGGCAGTGGTGACGACAACGCCAGTTACCTCGACGTCTTGGTCGGATCGGTCCTGGAATGCGAAGTCGAAGACGGGGGGTGTGACGAGGCGTATGCCGATCCCGAAGGGCTGGCCGTCATGATCGGCACGCTCGACGAATTTCTGGCCGCCGACAATTTGGCACAGGCCGGTCTCCCGTTTGTGTTGAACAGCATGCTCGTGACTGACGGCGCCGACGGCTTCGACGAATACCTCAGCGCCGATGGCACGCTCGATCCGACCAAGATCGACGGCTTTTACGCCATCTGCGGGACGTTCGATCCGGAGCTGAGCGAAGGTCAGCTGGAAGATTGGTCGTACGCGATGATCCAGACCGTAGAGACCCAAGGCTGGGACACGATGTTCAAAGCGGACGGCACGGTCGATACCGGCAAGATGGAATTTTTTGGTGGATACTACGATGCGCTGCTCGGCAGTGGGGACGCGAACACGCTCGACTTCTCGGGCATCGACTACGACGGCACGGCCGAGCTTCTGCAGCAGGACTTCACCGAGCTTGGCGCCGGTGGCACAATCTTCGGCGACTGCTACGCCAGCACGGGCGACTTCCTCGGGTGCCAAGGCGACTCCGGGTCAATGACCGTCTACTCGGCGGATGGGACAACTTCCAGTGTCGAATTGGAGCCGTGGGGGGATGGGGGGAGCTACTTTTCCTGTTATCAGGAAGGGACGGCCCTCGGCACGTGTGACACGCTGTATGGCGAAGGGATGGGCGGGTCCTCGTCTTCTTCCAGTGGCGGCATGGACATGGCGACGTTCTGCCAAAGCAACCCGGACGACCCGGCCTGCGACTTCGGCAGCTCTTCAAGCAGCAGTTCGTCCTCCTCCAGTGGGGGCATGGAAGAGTTCTGTCAGCGGTATCCGGGCGACCCGTCCTGCGACTTCGGCAGTTCCAGCAGCAGTTCGTCGTCTTCCAGCTCCAGCGGGGGCATGGAAGAGTTCTGTCAGCAGTATCCGGACGACCCGTCCTGCGACTTCGGCAGTTCCAGCAGCAGCTCGTCGTCTTCCAGCTCAAGCGGGGGCTCGAGCAGCTCCTCGAGTGGTGGCGGTGGGGGGCTCGCGATCTCCGGGACCTGGCGTGACTCGCTGTGCTGGGGCGCCGCTGATTTGGAATTTGTTGATGGGAGTGCCTTCGTATCGGTGGGCGGCTTCGACATCGATGTCACGATCGCCGAAACATGCACGATGCTGGTGCCCGATACTCCCCTCACCTGTACCTGTACCGCACTCGGCGACCCAACTGTAGTGGGTTCACGCATTACTTATAGTTGCAACGCAGGGGGCGCACCCTGCAGTGGTCAACTGACGAAACGATAGACGAAACGCCAATCCACGACGCGGCCCGGGAACAGATCCCCGGGCCGTCGCTTTTCCACTTGCCCCTGCGCCACTGCCCTGTTAGGCCCGCCGACATTAGTTGCCGGCGCGTGCAGGGAAGCGGGGTGCAAAACCCCCACGGTCCCGCCACTGTGAAAAGGAAGTTGCTCGGCGTTCCAGTCACTGTCTGCCCCAACGGGCCGATGGGAAGGCAAGCCGGGTAATAAATGTGCGTACGAACGTCCGTGCGTCCCTTTGAGTCAGGAAACCTCGCGCGTTGGTGTTGTATCCATGGTTCACCTCCGCGGAGAGGGGCCTGATGCTGCGCTTTGTTTGCGATGTATTTTCAGTTCGTCCACTGCTCGGTTTACAAAACCCGTTATTGGTTGGCGGGTCCTGCCCGGGGGAGGGCCCCACCAAACGCGGGGAGGGTGCCCCTAATGATTCGCGGTGTGTTGCACGTGCAGCACCGCAGTGCTTGTCAGACCAACCATGCTCGCCATCCGGCCACTTGCTGGCCACTCCCCGAATCCCCGCGTCCGGTGGGGCCCTCCCCCGGTCACCCGCCGACGTTCATCAGGTTTTTCCAACCTTCGCGGCAGCTATCCACTTAATGATCATCGCGCTCTCCGCGTTTGTGGGGGTGGCGCGGACCGCTGTGGCGGCGGAAGTCCCGGACGGCGCGGTGTTGCCGGCGGTGGTGGTGACGGCGCCGGAGGAAAGAGCGGCAGCGCCGACGGCGTTTCATACGGTGATTCGGCCGGCGGAACAGCCGCAGAGTTTTACTACGGTCACGGAATTGCTGGCCACGGCGCCGGGGACGCAAGTGCGGCAGCTCGGATCGCCGGGGCAGTTTGCGTCAGTGACCATCCGCGGATCGAGCGCGGAACAAGTGGCCGTCTATTTAGATGGCGCGCGGCTTAATAGTGCGGGCACCGGTGTCGTGGATCTGGCAACGATTCCGCTCGGCGCGGTCGATCGGATCGAAGTGATTCGCGGCGGCGGCTCCGCGCAATTCGGCAGCGACGCGATCGGCGGCGTAGTGAACATTTCGACCGCGAACGCGCCGCTCGGGACGACGACCGCGGCCTCGGTCACCGGCGGTTCATTCCTGACGCTGCAAGGCAATGCGAGTTTTGCGCATCGCGATGACACGCAGCGCGTGCTGATCAGCGCCACGCATTGGAGCAGCGACGGCGATTTCTCGTTCCACCCCAGCACCACGACGTTGGCCGGAACCACGCTGGCCGGCAACACCGCACGCGTCCGGGAACATAATCGCACGCTCGGCGAATCGCTGCTGTTGCAATACGGCACGCAATCGGACGCCCACACGGAATTCCGCGCCACCAACGATTTCTATTTCGGCGATCGCCAACTCCCCGGTCTTGAAGTCGAGGCGACGCAACTCGCACCGCTCAATCCATTGGAGGCCACGCAGCAACTTTATCGCGACACCGCGACCGCAGGCATAACGTTTACAGACCTCGGCACGGAGGGGCTGCAGCTCGATATCGGTCTCAACAATGTCTTCGAAGTGAATCGGTTCGACGACCCGAGTCCCGCGCTCGGACCGGCCATTGCGCGCACTGCGTACAGCAACGGACTCAATCCGCATGTGCGCATGGCCTATACGCGCGGTAACGCCACGTTCACGAACACGCTCGCCGCGCGCTACGATTTTCGCTTCGACCTCTTTGATGATCGCGCGCGCAATCGAACCACGACGGCGGCCGGCACGCAGGTGCGCGACACGCACACGCTGTTGTTGCACGACGAATGGCAACCGTGGCGGGATCGACTGTTCGTCGCGCCGAGCCTTCGCCTGACGACGACGCCGACCGTCACACGCCATGCGGAATATCGGCTCGGCATCTTGGGCCGGCCGCTCCCATGGCTCGCGTTGCTCGGCAATATCGAAACGGCGCATCGCTTACCGACGTTGTTGGAACTCTATCACCCGGATCAAGGCTTCATCCGCGGGAATCCGGACCTCGACGCCGAACGCGCCTGGCATTGGGACGCCGGCGCGCGCATCGAAACGGCCGTCGTGCAAGCGGACGTGGCCTACTTTCAGCAGCACATCCACAATTCGATCCTGTTCGTCCCGATCAGCGCCACGACCATCGCCCCGATCAATACGTTTGCAGTCCGCAGCGACGGCATCGAAGCGAGTGCCACGCTGCAACCGTGGGAGTGGATGCGTCTCTCCGCGAACTATACGTGGCTGCGCGCCGCGTTTCGCAGCACCGGCTTGCAACTCCCGGGACGCCCACGCCATGCGGCCACGGCACGGTTGGAACTCGCGCACGATCTCTCCGCCCGCCTCCGCGGCAGCGGCTATACCGAAGGCCATTGGGTCGGCGCGATGCCGCTCAACGTCGACAACACCGTCTTCATCGCCGGCCGCGTCACATTGGACGTCGGCCTGAAGGCCACTTGGCAACCGCGCACCGGACACGAATACTTCGCCGCCCTCGAAGCCCGCAACGTGAGCAACGTGCAAATCTACGACGCGCGCGGGTTCCCACAACCGCGCCGCGCGTTCTATCTGACCGTGGGGGGGAAATGGGGATGAATGACCCCCGCCCCTGAGGGCGGGGTATCCACTTCCCTCTCCCATTTGGGGAGGCTAAGGGCGCAGCGGCCTGAGCCGCTGCATGGCCCGCAGCAGCGGTTACAGCAATGCGACGAACAGGAGCATTGCTCACCATTGCAGTTGGGTGAGGGGGAGAGGGAGAGTACCAGGAGAGCACCCGCTCAATCCCCCCCCTCACCCTGGCCCTCTCCCCAAATGGGAGAGGGAACATTAGAGAATGCGCTGACGATACAAGGAACTGCAACTATGAAGAGACCCTCTCACGCTTGCGTATTAGCCCTCTTTCTTTCCGCCTGCGGCGGCGGAGGACTCTACACCACCGCACTACCGGACACTGATCTCAGCATCGGCACGGCGCAGGAATTTGCGCTCGGCAGCGATTATCCGGCAGGCCTTGCCATTGCGGAATTTCCCGGCAAGCGCGCCACGGCATTCATCGTCAGCGTCGATAGTCCGGTCGGCGTGGTCGCGATCGATCTCGACGCCCCGAGTTTACGCCTCTCCGCGCAATTCGCCGGCTGCCAACTCCCTCCCGGCACCGGCCTCCCCGCCGGACCGCTGCTGGCGCTCGCTTCCACGCGGCTGCTCCTGCTCACGTCCAGCCACGTGATCGATTGCGACCCGACGACCGGAATGATCCGCGCCGCAGTACAACTGACCGATCCAGTCCAACTGCCCCACGCCGCGCCACTCTCCGCTCCGTTTGATCTCAACGGCGACGGCCGCGACGAAACGACGGTCGCGCGCGTGGATCCCAGTTATCCCGGCGGCATGGCCCTTCTCGGCGACGCGCTCTACATCAGCTTCGGCAACTATCTGATGCCGATCGGCGACCCCGTGGCCGCACCCGGCTTGGTGCTCCGCTATCGACTCCACGCAACCGCGCCGTTCGTCACCCGCGATCCCGCGCAGCCGATCGTCACCACCGCCTTCAACCCCACCGCACTGCAGGCATTGCCCAATGGGCAACTCCTGATCGTCGAATCGGGCATCAACGGCATCGTCAACGGTGCCACTGCGCCGCAAACCGACTCCGGCGTGGAGATTTTCACGCCCTCCACCGGAGCCAAGACGTATCACGGCCTCGGGCCAGTCGCGCTCGCGTTCCAGCCCCCGGCGATCACCGGCGACGGAACGCTGGCGTTTTTCACCAGCGCGGCGTTCGCCGAAGTGTATGCCCTCGATTTGCAACAACTGGCGTGGCTCCGCGACCACGACGACCCGATCACGCTCGGCCTTGCAACCAACACGAGTGATTTCCTCCCCGCCGCGACACTCGACGCGACGGAAAGTTATCTGTTCGTCGCGAGTTTCAGCACGAGCGCGATTTACCCGATCCGACTCGATGCCGACGATTTCACCCCACTGCCGCCGGAATACGCCACCCCGTTTCGGTTGGGATATGCGGCCGGCGCTACGGCCGCGAATCCGAGCGGCACCAACACCGGCGTCAGTGCCGTGGCGTTTCGCGGCACCACGACACGGCTGTACGCGCTGACTGCCAATCCGGGCAAACTCGTCGCGCTCGACGCACGTCCAAAAGCGGTCCCCAGTATTGCGTCTCCAGACGTCGCACCCGCTCCACCCGCTACGGGCAATCCGCCCCCAGAGACGGAAACAACGGCCCCAGCCACCAGTCCCCAGCCCCCAGTCACACCGGCGCCTCCGACTCCCGCGACATCCGCACCAACGGCACCGGCCACCACACCAACGCCTGCACCGACACCGCCGCCCCCAGCAGTACCGCCCCCGCCACCCAACACGCCAACACCCAAACCCGCGCTCGTGCCGCTCGCGCTGATGAATCCACCCGCCACCAGCCAAGTCCCGTTCGCCGATGCGGTGGCGTCCTTCACGCCCGACTGCAAGAAAACCGCCCATTACGGATGCAGCGAATTCCCCGCCAACGTCTTCGGCGCGCCGCACGGTGCCGGCGCCAATGCCGGCGCCACCAACAGCGTCCTCTCGCTCGGATGTGGCGGCCAGATCGTATTAGAGATGACGGATTTTTTAATCGCCGACGGCAAAGGCGCCGACTTCATCGTATTTGAAAATGCGTTCCTGATCGGCGGCGGACCGGCCACGTTCGCCGAACCAGGCGTAGTCGGCGTCAGCCAAGACGGTGTCATGTTCAAAGAATTTCCCTGCGCCGGGAAATCCGCGAATTATGCGGGTTGCGCGGGCGTGCGTCCGGCGTTGAGTCACCCGGATAACGGCATCGACCCAACCGACCCGTTCGCAGCCGGCGGCGACGCATTCGATCTAGCCGCCGTCGGACTCCCGACCGCGCGCTTCGTCCGCATTCGCGACGTCAGCTGCACCTCCGGCACCGCCCCGAACGCCGGATTCGATCTGGACGCCGTTAGTATTGTCTGGGGAGTCAAACCATGAACTGGAAAACGATGCAGCCGTATGCACTGCGCTGGACCCGACATCTCCGCACATTTTGCATGTTCCATTTTGCACTTTGCCTTTTGCCTTTTCCAGCCGTTGCCGCCATGCCGCAACGGATCGTGTCGCTGAAACCCAACATCACGGAAATCCTCTTCGCCCTCGGCGTCGGCGACCGCGTCGTCGGCGTGACGACGTGGTGCGACTTCCCGGCTGCGGCGCGCGCCCTCCCGAAAGTGGCGGATTACGTGCGTCCGAACTTGGAAGCCATACTAGCACTACGACCGGACTTGGTGATCGCCTCGCGCGAAAACTCGCTGCGCGCCCCGATTGAACGCTTGAGTCAATGGCAGATTCCCGTCTTACTCACGGACTTTACTTCAGTGGAGTCCCTGCGCACCGCGATTACGGCCATTGCCACGCGCGTCGGCGCGGAACCCGCCGGCGCCCGACTCACCCAACAAATCGCCGCTGCGATCGCGCCGCCTCCAACCGCCGCCACGCCCGCGCCGCGCGTCTTGTTGTTGGTCGGCCACTACCCTCCAGTGGCCGCCGGTCCCGCCTCGTTACTCGGTGAACTGTTGCGATACGCCGGCGCGCAAAATGTCATCACCGCGCCGCAACCCCTCTACCCGCAACTGAGCCGCGAACAGCTGCTGGCATTGCAACCGGATGTCATCCTCGATGCCGCCACCTCGATGGAAGGCGTGAGCAACAGCAATGCAAAGTGCAAAATGCAAAATACAAAATGCAAAATGGTGGACATCGATCTGTTGCGCGCCGGACCGCGTGTCGCTGCGGGCATTGCGGCCCTCCGCGACGCTATTGCTGCAGCAACCGAGCCGGAGCCAACGCCATGATCCGCCGCACCGCGCTCATATTCATGACCCTCGGTGGTTTGCTGCTCGCCGCACTGCTGATCGGTCTGGATGTCGGTCCGTCGTCGATCACGTTGTGGAGCCCCGCCGCGGATTTGAAAACGGCGATCCTGTGGCAGACGCGGCTCCCGCGACTATTGCTCGCCATGTTGGTCGGTGGCGGATTGGCCGGCGCCGGCGTCGCGTATCAAGCCTTGCTGCACAATCCGTTGGCCGACCCGTATATCCTCGGCGTGGCCGGCGGCGCTGCGCTCGGGAGCGCACTGGCCGTCGCCTGCAACGGGACTTGGCCATGGGTCCTCGCATGCGCCTTTCTGGCCAGCTTGCTCACGATGGCGGCGATTTTCTCCATCGCTCGCCGACCCGCGCGCTACTTCGCCCACAGCCTGCTGTTGACCGGCGTCGTCTGTAACGCGTTCGCCTTCGCACTGATTATGTTGCTGCACACCTTCGTGCCGATCCAACGCGGCCAAGAAATCCTCTTTCTGTTGATGGGCACCTTAGCGATCGCGGGACCGGAAGTCCTGCCGGTCGCTGGCCTCACCATCGGACTCGGCAGTCTCGTGCTCTTCTGGCGCGCCCGCGCGCTCGACACGCTCGCACTCGGTGAAGAAACCGCGTGCTCGCTCGGCATCGCCGTTCAACGTTTGCAGTGGGAAATTTTTGTCGCCGGATCGCTGATGGTCGGCACCGTCGTCGCCGTCAGCGGATTGATCGGCTTTGTCGGCCTCTTCATCCCGCACGCGATGCGCTTACTCGTGGGGCATCGGCACCGGCTCCTGATCCCCGCCGCCACGCTGGCGGGCGCGGCCTTCCTGAGCCTCGCCGACACCGTCGCACGCGCCGCACTCTCCCGCGGCACCGTGCAAACCGAACTCCCCGTCGGCGTGATTACGGCGTTAGTGGGCGCACCGTGTTTTGTCTGGCTGTTGCGAAAAACGTGAGGGAGGGAATGAATGCCCCCCGCCGCAAGGGGCGGGGCATCCACCTCCCTCTCCCTTTGGAGAGAGGGTTGGGTGAGGGGGAGACCACCAGAACCAACCTCCCCCTCACCCTGGCCCTCTCCCCAAAGGGAGAGGGGATAAAAAAGAACGCGGCTGACCGCGAGAAATTTCACGAGGAAAATGCAAAATGCAAAATGACGGACTGGAAGACATCGCACTCCGCTGCGAGCAACTCAGTTTCTCCTACGGCCCCCATGCAGTCCTCCACGACTGCACATTTGCCTGCCCCAGCGGGCAAATCACGGTGCTGATGGGCCCGAACGGTGTCGGCAAATCGACGCTGCTCAAGCTCTGCGCCGGACTACTATCCCCACAGCACGGCACCGTGCGCTGCTGCGGCGCATCGCTCCAGACCCGCACGCCACGCCAGCGCGCACGCATGATTGCGTATGTCCCCCAACAACTCCACTGCCCTTTTCCACTCGCCGTGCGCGAATTCGTCGGCCTCGGCCGCGTCCCGCACGAATCGTGGTTTCCGCACCGCACCGCCGCCGACACCGCCGCGATCGACACCGCGTTACACGATCTGGACCTCCTTCCGCTCGCCGCGCGCCCGATCCATTCCCTCTCCGGCGGCGAATGGCAGCGCGCCCAACTTGCCCGCGCGCTGGCGCAACAACCGCACCTGCTGCTGCTCGACGAGCCGACCTTGCACCTCGACCTCCACCACCAACACCATTTGATCGCACAACTCCGCACGCTCTGTGCCGACCGCCGACTGACGATCCTCTGCGCCCTCCACGACCTCAACCTCGCACTCCGCAACGCCGACCATCTGCTCCTCTTGTCCCACGGCACCATCGCCGCCGCCGGCACCCCCACCCAACTCGCCGACCCCGCCCTCTTCAGCCGCCTCTTCGACGTCCCACTCCACTACGATACAGCCCTCTGCACCGGCCCCATCCCAGCCACCGAGTAACCCCATGTCACTCCGCCCCGCCTTCATCCTCTTCACCCTCTACTCCCTCCTCCTCCACACCCTCGCCCTCCATTTCGTATGGCAACAATTCGCTCCCCCACTCACCCCACCCCAACGCGTCGGCACTCCACACGACTCCAATGTCATCTTGGTAGATTTCATTCAGCCGAACGCAAGGACCATGGCGGCAAGTGAAGACGTAGGTTCAACACAACGGTCGGTCGGCGAGTCCCATCCGGGGGGACTTGCGGAGCGCGCTGCATCCATGCGGATGAAACCGCAGCGCGCGAGCATGAGCGCGGCTTCGGCGCGTAAGCCGAAGCCGACGCGTGCCCCCCGGATGGGACTCGCCGACCGACCGTCCATGGTCGAGAATTTTCAAGAGCGACTCTCTGGAGAGACCGTACAAGGGGGCCATCAACCAACTGCCGACGCCACCCTCGCCCGCATCTATGACCGCCTCGCCCGCGCGCGCCACTACCCGCCGCTCGCCCGCGCGCGCCGGCACGTCGGGAGTCCCGTCGTCCGTTTTCAAATTCAACCCGATGGTTCGATTGCCGACTTGAACTTACTCACGTCCTGCGGAATTCCGCTCCTCGATGACGCCGCCCTCCAAACCGTCCGCCGCGCCGCGCCCTTCCCCTACTTCCCCCGCCCCATCACCGTTCCGATCCAATACCGATTGAGCCCACAGTGAATCGAATTCGGCGACGGCCAGGTCGCCGCCGCCCGCACCGCCATCGACCACGCCATCGAGATCGACCGCGCCCAAAGTCGACTATACCCTCATACGCAACTGTGGGCGGTGCGCATTGACATCGCCGCAGGGCGGTGGGCGGCGGCGGAGTCCCTCCTGCGAGCGCTCGATCGGCAGATGACCCAGGCGCGGCGGTTCTATCTCCCAGCGGTCGCGTGGTACGCCGTCGTGCTGCTGCACGAGACCGAACTCGATGCGCTATCCACCCTCACCCAACAGCCGGCCTGGCCTGACCTCCCCGCGCGCTTCCGCGCGGCTATCGGGACCGCAGCCGGCGCAGCAGATGCCGCTCGGCGGTCCCTCGATCCGATCTATGCGGCACTCCGGGCGGACGCACGCGAGCTCGAGCAGATCCTCTTCGTCGGTCTCGCGGCCAAACGGGCCCGCGCGCGGGGCGCCATCGTCCGCAATCTCGGGTGGCGGATCGAGCGGCCGACGTGAACCGGCGCTGAAGAGAAAACCATTTCCTGATCATGACGGCCTGGCAACACCACTTGGAGCGGTCTCGAACTCGGCAGTCAGGATCGCACCGCAGGTAAGATCTCCCGCAAGAAGGTGCCGTAGGGCACGGCCAACGTGCCATCGGGGAATCGCTCGCGATGCGTACCACCGTAGACGAGATACCGCTGGACCGGCTTATGCGCGATGTCGGCAAACGAGCGTAATCCGCCGAGGTCGCGCGCCGAAGTCTTGGATCCGGATTTACACTCGATCGCCAGGAGCGCCCTCCCGGTATCCAGCACCAAATCCACCTCCACGCCCGCTTCCGTGCGATACGCACTGGCCCGCCACTCCCGGCGGTGTGCCCGCGCGTAACTCAGACATTGCAGAATGAACCACTGCTCGAACCGCGCCCCCCGTTCGACCGGGGTGACCGTGTGGCGGTGGACACCAAGAATAGCATTGCGCACGCCGAGATCAAAAAAAATGAAACGGTCGCGCTGCGACACGCGCCGTAACGACCATTTCGGCTGAAAAGAGGGGATCCGATGCACGATGAGCGTATCCTCGAGAATGGAGAAAAAACGGCGAACCGTCTCTTTGGGGATTTCCCCGTCACTGGCGAGCTTCGAATAGTTGATCCACTGCCCACTGGCTTCGGCGGCGAGATCCAGAAACCGGGCGTACGTTCCCACGTCTTTGGTCAGGGCCTCGGCCTGGATCTCTTCGCGCAGATACACCGTGGCATACGTGCCAAAAACAGCGTCTCCCTGTTCATGCTCGAGATCAATCCCCGGCAGCGTCCCGACCCGGAGCGCGCGGTCCAGGTCGAAGGCGTCTCCCAGCTCCCAGAAAGAGAGTGGGTCCAAATATTCCAAGAGGATGCGGCCAGGCAACAGATTGGCCCCACCCCGTTTTAATTTGCGTGCACTCGATCCCGTCAGCAGAACGCGACGCGCGGGCGCTTCATCCAGCAGCGCTTGCACCGAATTTAGCAGCGCGGGGAGTCGCTGCACCTCATCGATGACCACCAATGCGGCGCGCGGCACGGCCGCCACCCGGCGGCGCAGAAGGCCCGGATCCCGCGCATAACGCAGGAATTCTTCCTGATCCGCGAGGTTGATATTCAATGTCGGGTGCAGGCGATGGAGCAGCGTCGACTTGCCGACCTGCCTGGCGCCGAGCAACAGGACACTTTTCTTGCCACGCCGCAACCGCTCAAAGATTGCACGATCTATCATATGGGTCATTTACGTCCATAATGACCCACTGTCAGGACGGCCGGAAATACCGCGCTGAGCACGACGTCGGCCGCCAGCCTCCTGATCACCACCGAGGCGCAGGTCTCACGACCTTCGCCCCGGGTGATTTCCCAGCCCACCACCACACCATCAAAGACGAGCTGCGATTCATGTGGTTTGAAGGTTGATCGGGTGCACGCGCTGTGCAAAGATGGCACAGATGCATTCACCACTCGCCACAAAACCTCCGCCGCCGCGGCTCACCGCACCGCAACGACTCGAACAAGCATTCAATCTCTTTTGGACGGCACGTGCGCTGAAAGAGGCGTGGTTGCGGCAAAGCCAACCCGAGGCGGGAGCAGCCGAGATTCAGCGGCAATTGCGCCGCTGGGTGTTATTCTCGCGGAGTTGATGGCGCGTATTCCGTGGGCTCCCCGATGCCGACCAACCTCCTGGCCCTCTTCACAACCCCACTCGAAACGGCGCGCATTCCCTATATGATCACGGGAAGCATGGCGGCGATTGTGTACGGCGACCCACGACTCACGCATGATGTCGATATCGTGCTCGCGCTGCGAACGGCCCAGCTACCCGCATTACTTGCGGCCTTCCCGCTCGTTGATTTCTACGCACCGCCTGAGGACACTGTGACCGCGGAGCTGGCACGGGGCCAGCGCGGCCACTTCAACATCATTCATCATGCCACAGGCTTTAAAGCGGACATGTATCTCGTTGGCCGAGACCCGATCCATCACTGGGCACTCTCGCGCACCACGACACTGACGGTGGGTACACAATCAGTACGAATTGCGCCGCCGGAATATGTCATTATTCGCAAGTTGGAATTCTTTCGCGAAGGGGGGAGCGAAAAACATCTGCTCGACATTCGCAGTATGCTCGCCCACTCGCGTGCCCAGATTGATCAAGCCCTCCTCGATCAATGGATCGCACAGCGCGGCGTGCGGCCGCAATGGGACCAAGTGCTGATCGAAAAAACTCCCTAACGAGCGCCCCGAGGGACAGCAACAAGTCATGCATTGAATAACGCGGGCCCTAACTCGCTTCCGATTCATCCAATCCCGGATCTTCCTTCATATCCGTCGGATCCAGCGGCACCAAGTCGGGCAGCGAACGGAATTCATCACGCGGATGCGCCGGCTGATACAACCGCAACGGCAACCCCGGCCGATCCGCCTGCAGCAGTAATTCATCACCCTCCAGCAGCTCGCCCTCCAGGGTCTCCGCCGACTCATCCGCCGCAGACCCTTCCGCCGCCAACACCTCGTCGTCTGCCACTTCCTGGACCGACGCCTCCACTCCCGCACTACACAGCAACACGCTGAAACACCCCATCACGATGTACCAATTCAGCTTCACCATACCCCACCTCCGTTCCATGTGCGGCCCCATTATAGGCCCGACCTTCAGAAACGCCAGTGCTTTGTTCGCATAAAGTTGTATCCCTGACAACCCCATATTCGACGCAACCAAACGGAGAACCCGGGCCCGGTTGAGCAACGGCCGGGAGGGCGTACCGGGGGCCGCAGGGGCTCTCGGAGCCGATTTCTCCTTGCGAAATCTAATGACAAAATCGGCGAGGGCGAGCGGCGACTCGCCTCGATGGCGAGTCGACCGCGTACCCTGCGGCCCCCGGTACGCCCTCCCGGCCCCCCGAACGCAAGCACCGCAATGCACCACAACCCCTTGCACTTCCCCCGCGAACCCGCTATCGGCGGCGCATGAACGCCACCATCTTCGCCTCCCAACTCCCCGCCCATCTCGGACAAACCGTCACCCTCCGTGGCTGGGCCTACAACAAACGCTCTTCCGGAAAAATCCTCTTCCTCCAACTACGCGACGGCTCCGGCTTTACCCAAGTCGTGTACAACGCCGAGACCTTGCCCGCCGAGACCTGGCAGGCCATCGACACCTTGCCGCTCGAATCCTCCCTGACCTGCACCGGCACCGTCTCCAAACATCCGCGCCGTGAGGAGTATGAACTGCAAGGCACCGCCGCCCACGTCGTGCATCGCGCCGCCGAATATCCGATCGGCAAAAAAGAACACGGCCCTGATTTTCTGCTCGACCAACGCCATCTCTGGCTCCGCTCCCGCAAACAATGGGCGATCCAGCGCATCCGCGACACCGTCATCCAAGCCACGTTCGACCACCTCCACGCCCAAGGGTTCATCAAGATCGACACCCCGATCTTCACCCCCACGGCCTGCGAAGGGACCACGACGCTCTTTGAAGTGCCCTACTTCGACCTCGGCAAGGCCTATCTGGCTCAGTCGGGCCAGCTCTATCTCGAAGCCGCGATCTTTGCACACGGGCGAGCCTTCGACTTCGGCCCGGTCTTCCGCGCGGAGAAGAGCAAGACGCGGCGCCACCTCACTGAGTTTTGGATGATGGACGCCGAAGCGGCCTTCGTGGAGCACGACGAAAATTTGGCCATTCAAGAACAACTGGTCAGCGCCATCGTCCAAGCCGTCTTAATCAAACATCCAACCGAGTTGGCGTTGCTCGAGCGCAATACGGATGCATTGGCGCGGGTCACACCACCGTTTTATCGGATCACACACGCCGCCGCGATCGACAAACTCCGCACGCTCGGCTCCGACATCCAACCGAACGACGACCTCGGCGGCGACGACGAAACGTTGCTTTCGAATCAATTCGACAAACCGATCTTCGTGGAAAAATATCCCGCCCATGTCAAAGCGTTTTATATGAAGCGCGATCCGCAAGACCCAACCCGCGCGCTGTGCGCCGATCTGCTGGCTCCGGAAGGTTTCGGCGAAATCATCGGCGGCTCGCAACGCGAAGACGACTTCGACACGCTCCGCACCCGCATCGTGGAACACGGACTCTCGATCGAGCCGTTCCAATGGTATCTCGACTTGCGCCGCTACGGGAGCGTCCCGCACAGCGGCTTCGGTTACGGCCTGGAGCGGATTGTCGGCTGGCTCTGCGGCACCCCCCACGTCCGCGAAACCATCCCCTTCCCCCGCATGCTGCACCGCCTGACGCCGTAACCACTCGTCTCACACTTCGAGGATCCGACACGGCACATGCTCGGCAATGAGACGGAAATCGCGATGGTTCGCAGTCCATAATTCGGATCCAAGACGGGCCGCGCTCAGGGCAATGAGTACATCGTTCACAAGCCGCACCTTGCGGATCGTTTCGAAACCGTGCTGCATCCCAATCGCGGCCAATACCTTGCCACAGCGGATCCATTCCTGTTCGTTGGGCACCACGACACGCTCGTGCTCTGCAAACGTTTCATGCAGCGCATCGAGCAGTTGCGTCGTCCGCCGGTCAACGGCGCCTGCGAGGAGTTCTTGAAGCACAACTGCACTCAAGTACAAGATGGCGTTTGGGGATTGGAGCAATGGGAGAGGCGCGGTGCCATTCCGCAGCCACGGGATATAGACCGATGTATCCAACAGGACTTTAGCCACGCTGCGTACTCTGGTCCATATCCTCGAGTCGACACCGCCCCATAATCCGCCGATGCCCATCCGCAATCGCGGCATTCGCGATCACCAGGTTCAAGGCCGCCTCCACCGCAGCGGTATCCGTGTCAACTTGGAGAATCCGCCGCACTTGGCGAATCTTCGCGGCCTCGAGAATAAACTGTTTGCGCACCTTTGCCATACCACCTCCATGTGTGTATATAATTACATATCATACACACATGTCAACATATGATTCGGCACAGTCCCATTTGCTGCAACCACGCGACGGTTCGCTGCGCGGTCTCGGGAAACGGGCGAAAGACCATCCCCAGCTCGCGGCAGGCCTTGGTGTTGGAATAATAAAAATACGCCGTCGCCGCGCGCGCCATCACGGGCGTCAGCGTCGGGCGACGGCCGAACACACGCGCCACGACGGCGATCGCTCCAGCCCCGAGGCGAATCAGCCACCCAGGCAACGTGACGAACGGACCGCGCCGTCCGAGGCATTGCGCGAAAATCCGGCCGACCGCACGATACGGGAGATTTTCCGCCGTTAGAATGTAACGCTCGCCGGACCGCCCCCGTTGCCAAGCCCGCAGCATGCCTTCGACCACGTCATCCACATCGACGACCGACATCCCGCCCGGCGCACTGACCCAACTGACCAGCCCACGCACATACGCCGCACGCCGCCGATCCCCCGGGCCATAAATCGTGCCCGGATTGACCATCACCGCATCGAGGCCATTGGCCACAGCGGCACGCACGATCTCTTCCGCCGCCCGCTTCGATTCGGCGTAATTGTTGCGCAACGGTCCCGCATTGTACGGACACGTCTCATCGACCGGAACGCCATCGGGGGCATAGCCGACCGCCGCCACGGAGCTGACATGCACTAATCGCCGCACCCCGTGCCGCACACAGGCCGCGACGACATGTCGTGTCCCCTCGATGTTAGTGGCATTTTGCTCCGCGTTGCGGTCATCCCAATATTGAATGAGCGCAGCGGAATGGAAAACGGTTGCACACCCCGCCACCGCACGATCAACCGCTGCCGCATCGGTCAAATCGCCGATCACTTCTTCAACCGGTGCACCGCACAGCGCGTCCATTGGCGCCGCGGCACGCCGCAAGATACGGACGGGCTGCCCGTCGGCGCACAGTCGCCGTACTAAGGCCGAGCCCAGAAATCCGGTAGCACCCGTCACGAGAATCACTGCAGAATTTTGGCGATCTTCGGCAACGCCCAATCGATCGTCTCGCGGTCGATCACCAGCGGCGGCGCGAAACGGATCACTTGGTCGTGGGTTTCTTTCGCCAGAATCCCATCCGCAAAGAGTCGTTCGCAATACGGACGCGCCTTGCCGTAACTCTTTTTAATTTCCACGCCGATCAGCAATCCGCGCCCGCGCACCGTTTCCACGCAGGCCGCCTGAATTTTCTTCAACTCACCGAGGAAATACGTCCCCAGTTCCGCCGCGCGTTCCGATAAGCGTTCGTCCCGAATCACACCCAACGCGGCCCGCCCGATCGCGCACGCCAATGGATTGCCGCCAAACGTCGAACCGTGGTTCCCCGGTTCAAAGGCCGCGTCCATGATCGCGCGACTCGCCACGACGGCTGACACGGGGTAACATCCGCCACTCAACGCCTTGCCGATAATCACGAGGTCGGGCCGCACTCCGTCGTGTTCGCACGCGAAGAGCCGTCCGGTGCGACCGAGTCCGGTCTGAATTTCGTCGGCCATGAAGAGCACTTGATGCTGCGTACACAACGCGCGGAGGGCTTGCAGATATCCCGCCGGCGGAATGATCACGCCACCTTCACCTTGGATCGGCTCCACCAACACCGCGACGGTATGGGGCGTGATCGCCCGCGCAATCGCTTCCGCGTCGCCGTAGGGAACGATCGTAAATCCAGGCGTAAACGGGCCGAAGCCTTCGCGATAGGCCGCTTCCGTGGAAAAACTGATCACACTGATCGTCCGTCCGTGGAAATTGTTCTGGCAACAGATGATCTCGGCCCGATCAGCCGGGACCCCTTTGACTCGATATCCCCAACGCCGCGCCGCTTTTAACGCCGTCTCCACGGCCTCCGCGCCGCTGTTCATCAGCAGCGCATTTTCAAAGCCGGTGGTCTCGCACAATTCCCGCAGGAACGGTCCCATTTGATCATTGTGAAAGGCGCGTGACGTGAGCGTGAGCTTTTCCGCTTGTTCCACGAGCGCCGCGATAATCTTCGGATGCCGATGTCCCTGATTCAGCGCGGAATAGGCGGACAACATGTCACAATACTTTTTTCCTTCCACATCCCAGACCCAACATCCCTCGCCCTTCGCCAACACGACCGGCAATGGATGATAGTTATGGGCGCTATACTGTTCGACTTCTTGTAGATACTGTGGGGTAGTCGTCGGCATAAATTCTCCTTAAAGGTTGTGATCAGATGCGCGCGCTTCTGCTATAACTCTGACGTCGAGTCAATCCCGATCCCAATCAAATCTCATGGCACCACTCTGTCTGACAACGATCATATGATGCGGTGAGATTGATCAACGCCCTTTTGCGGATGCCGTGGCACGGTTCAATCAGCAGTGCGAATTCCTTTGCGGTGATACCGCAATATGCTATGCGCGGAACGTCATGCATCCCCTTGACTGTCGACAATGTGCTTCACGGATGATGGGCTTCTTCAGCGATATTAGCTCATCCGGCGTAGAGCAGTGCGCCC
Organism: Deltaproteobacteria bacterium; assembly: GCA_016210045.1. Classification (NCBI taxonomy): domain Bacteria; kingdom Pseudomonadati; phylum Myxococcota; class Myxococcia; species Deltaproteobacteria bacterium. Next base: position 45,108 of record JACQUX010000021.1, read on the forward strand.
AACACACGACCAATACCTATAAGGCCGGGCAAATCTTATTCTATGAAGGCAATCGCGCGTTCGGCGTCTATTGCATCTACGCCGGTCGCGTCAAATTGTACAAAACGGGACACGGCGGACGGCTGCAAATCGTGCGGCTCGCCGGCCCCGGCGATCTGCTGGGCTATCGCTCGCTGTTCGCGGATGAACCCTATTCCGCGACTGCGGAGGCGATGGAAGACGCCACCGTCTGCTTTATCGAAAAATCGATTTTCATCCCGCTACTCTCGCAAGAGCCGAATTTGGCAATGAAGATGATCCGCAAATTGTCGCAAGAGTTGCGCCAAGCGGAAGACCGCATGACTGGCATCGCACAAAAACCGGTGCGGGAACGTCTGGCAGAACTGCTGCTGCTGTTGCGGGAAACGTATGGCAAGCAGAACGGCGGCGAAGGCACGGAAATCACGTTGGCGTTGTCGCGGGAAGAAATGGCCGAGATGATCGGGACCACCCAAGAAACCGTCATCCGTCTCCTCTCGGAATTCAAGTCCCGGAAGTTCATTAAGCTCGACGGTCGGCACATTACGATCACCGACCCCAAGCCGCTCCGCCGCATCGCCCACATTGAAGTCTGAGCAATACCATCTATATCAGCTGACCAAGGTCATGGCCCACGGCACAGCTTCTGCTTATGGTGGGCCTATGTGCCACATGCCTGTGAGTAGCGAGCAAATCATCCAAATGCGAGGCGAGCGGCCGGTCGCGCAATATCGGCCCGGACAAGTGCTCTTTTATCTCGACCACCGACCGATGGGGCTCTGGCTGTTGCTCCACGGCGAAGTCATCTTACGCGGCCGCAATCAACAGCGGACCTATGTAACGGCACCGGCCGTGCTTGGATTTGTGCAATTACAGACCGATGTGAGTTATCCCGCCACGGCGCAAGCCACCACCGCATGTGAAGTCGTGTTCATCGGCAGAGAAGAGCTGGGCAGCGATCTCAGCGCATTTGCAACCGCCAACGCGTAACACCATTATTTGTGAAATAAGTGTTTCGCGACGAACCACAAATTCTCTTTGCGTTCGCGCAGGCGCCGCACCACGTACGCGAACCACGCGTTGCCGTAGGGAACGTAAATGCGCACCGGCCATCCGTCGTGGAGCAACTGGTCTTGCCGCTGCCGCGCGATGCCATACAACATTTGAAATTCAAAGGCCGTGCGGGAGACTCCCAACTCGGTCACTAGTCGCAGCGCATGGGCCACAATCCGTTCATCATGCGTCGCAATCGCCGGATGTTCCGCCATTTTGAATAGTCGTTCCATCAACAGCACATAATGATGATCCACTTCTTCTTTCCGCTGGAATGCCAACGCCGGCGGCTCTTTGTAGGCCCCTTTCACTAAACGAATCGGGACACGCTCTCGGCACAACGTTTCCACATCGGCTTCGGACCGGTAGAGCATCGCTTGCAACACCGTGCCGACACCCGGATAGCTGCGATGCGCCGCGACCACAAGATCCAGCGTCGCTTGCGTATAGGCCGAACCCTCCATGTCGACGCGTAGAAATCCGTGCACGCCCGCCACGGCATTCACGAGCCGCATCAAGTGGGTCCCCGCCAGCTCGCGATCGATATCGAGCCCGAGCTGCGTCAGTTTCACGGAAATATTGCATTCGAGTCCGCAAGTGTGCAGCGTCTCGATCAGCTGGAGATAGCCATCCAGCGCCACGGCGGCCATGCGTCGGTCACTGACACTCTCGCCCAACAGATCCAGCGTCGTACGAAACCCTCGCGCCGCCAACGCGCTGACGTGCGGCAACGCTTCTTCCAACCGCTGTCCCGCAATAAACCGTTTTGCCAGGGGATATAACAGACGCATATGTTTCGTGCATTCGTCCTTTCGTGCGTTCGTCCGTGCGTATTTACAGTCTCTCCGCGACGCTCTTCGCCTGCAGAAAATGGGATAAATAATCACGTCCGCCGGCCTTCGAGTCGGTCCCCGACATATTAAATCCACCGAATGGATGGCCACTCACCAGCGCCCCGCTGGACTTGCGATTGAGATACAAGTTGCCGACAAAAAATTCCCGCCGCGCTCGCTCCAAATGTTGCCGATTGTTGGAGAACACGGCTCCGGTCAATCCATACTCGGTTCCATTCGCAATCTGCAGCGCTTCCTCGAAACTGTTCGCCTTCAACACCGCACAGACCGGACCGAAAATTTCTTCCTGCGCAATCCGCGCTTTCGGCTCGACATCGGCAACAAGCGTCGGCTCCAAAAAGAAGCCATCGGTGGAGATGCGTTTGCCACCGCAGACCACGCGCCCTTCGCCACGACCGATGTCGATATATTTCTGGACCGACTTGAGCTGCCGTTCGCTGATCACCGGCCCCATCCAGTGCCGCATGTCGGAGACGGGCCCGACCGTAATTTCCTGAATTCGCGCGGCCAGCCGTTCCACGAATCGATCGTGCACCGACGCCGCCACAATCGCCCGCGAACAGGCGGAACATTTCTGGCCCTGAAATCCGTACGCCGCGAGTGCGACACCGTCGACGGCGGCGTCGAGATCGGACTCATCGTCAATGATGGTCGCATTTTTCCCGCCCATCTCGGCGATCACGCGTTTGATCCAGCGTTGTCCCGGCCGATGCACGGCGGCCTGCTCCACGACGTGCAGTCCCACTTCGCGGGAGCCAGTGAACGCGACAAATCGCGTCCGCGGATCGGCCACTAAGTGATCGCCCACTTCACAGCCGGGACCGGTAACTAAATTGACCACACCCGGCGGCAACCCGATCTCGTCCATGACTTCCATGAATTTCACCGCGATGATCGGCGTCTCTGACGAGGGTTTCAGCACGACCGTATTGCCGGTGACCCACGCCGCGACCGTCATGCCGGTCAGGATCGCGAATGGAAAATTCCATGGCGGAATGACAACGCCGACGCCGAGCGGAAGATAAAAGAGTTCGGTTTTTTCGCCCGGCACACGACCCACGGGTTGCGCGCCGTCGTAGCGCAGCGCCTCGCGCGCGTAGAATTCGCAAAAATCGATCGCCTCAGCGACGTCTCCGTCGGCCTCGTTCCACGATTTTCCCGCTTCGAGAATCAACCACGCATTGAGTTCACAACGCCGCCGTCGCATCGCCGCGGCGGCGCGCAACGCATACTTGGCGCGCACTTCCGCCGGTGTCCAGCGCCATCCGGGGCCGTCGCGTTCGTCGCCGAAGGCCACCGTCGCCGCCGCCAACGCCTGTTCCGCATGAGCCACGGTCGCGCGCTGCACGATGCCCACGACGTCTTTCGGATTCGACGGATTCAGCGAACGAATTTTCTGCCCCGTTTTGATCGGCTCGCCGCCGATCAACAGCGGATACTCTTTGCCGAATTCTCGCTGCGCCTGCACGAGCGCATCGCGCATCGTTTGCGCACTCGCCGGCTCGTTGAAATTCGTTGCGGGTTCATTCGCGAACTCGGAGATATCGATCGGCATAGCGTGCCTCGCTTCGGTTTAGGATGTGGTATGTAGTACCGTGCTGGACAGGACCTCGCCGTCCATATATAAAGCCGACCGCATCCTGACAACCACATTCGAGTTTTTATGGATCACACCGCACGGCTGATTGTCGACAGTCCAAATCACGATCCGGATTTATTTTATGCCTGCCATTTTTCTGCGGGAGATCCGGTGATCTTCCTTGAACATCGACGGCGCAAATATCTCCTGCTCAGCGACTTGGAATTGGATCGGGCACGTCAAGAAGCTACCGTCGACGAGGTCCTTTCCATCTCGACAGTTGTCGAGGCAAAAAATGGTGTACGCCGCGCTGCGCGACGGCTGGGAGGACGTGCCGGGATCGTCCAGGTGTTTTGTCATGCGCATCGCATTAAGCGGCTCTTAGTGCCGGAAACGATGAGCGTCGGAGTCGTCGATGCACTGCGTACCGTCGGCCTCCGGATCGACGTCGCGGCGCTGCCGTTTTACCCACAGCGATTTTTTAAGACCCCTGGAGAATTGCGGGCAATGAAAATCGCACAGCGAGCCACGTTCGCCGCAATGTCCCTCGCAGAACAAATGCTGCGCGACAGCATAATCGATCGCAATCAACTGGTGTGGCAAGGAAAGCCGCTCACGAGCGAACGGATGCGAGCCGAATTGAGCACGTTCTTGTCTCACCAAGGATTTTCCTGTCCGGAAGGGATGATAATTGCGTGCGGTCCCCACACGATTGAACCGCATAACCACGGCAGTGGACCGTTGCGTCCCCATCAAGCCATCATCGTCGACATTTATCCGCGCTCCCTCACAACACGCTTCTTCGGCGACGCGACACGCACGTTTTGTCGCGGCACGGCGCCGGACGCATTGAAGCAGCTCTATTCTACGGTGAAAACCGCGCAAGTCGCAGCGCTGCGCCAAGTGCGCGCCGGGGTGAACGGGCAACGCGTGCACGGCGACATCGTGAAGCGGTTTGAAGCGGCGGGCTATGCCACGAAGGAAATGAACGGGCGCCGCCAAGGGTTCATCCACGGGACCGGGCACGGACTCGGCTATGCGGTGCACGAAGAGCCGTTGCGGATCAATCGGCTCCCGTGCCGACTCCGTACGGGACACGTCGTGACGGTCGAACCAGGGTTGTATTATGAAGGGATCGGCGGCGTCCGGATCGAGGATGTCGTCGTAGTCACGCCGAGCGGCGCGGACTTGTTGGCCCGCTATCCGAAACGTTTGGAAATTTTATAATCCGTTCAACACGGCTTGCCGTTTCGCGCGATACTCGCTCTCATTCAGCAATTTCCGCTTGTACAGTTTCTCGATTTCTTCCAGCCGCTCGGTCATGGATTCCGGCTGACGGTGTTGCTCGTTGCCGCTCGCCACATAGGTGGCCTTCGTGTCGAGGATCACTTCCGCCGCGTTGCTGGCACCCAATACCTGGCCGGGACCCGCTTGAAGCGTAATCCGCAAACTCTTCGCCCGCGCCAACGCCTTGTCGGCATAGCCGCGCTTGTCGAGATCGCCGACGACTTTGGCGAATAATTTCTGAAATTCGACGTGCAGCTCCGTCCCCTGCATCCATACGCGCCCGGTCGAAAAACGATCGTTGCCGAACACACGCTTCGGATCGCCGTGCAGGTAAGAAAAATACACGGCCTGTTGCGGCGTCGCGCGCCGTAACCCTTCCGCGAGATACGCCGACAAATAGTCGACCGCCGTGTCATCGAAGATTCGCAGATCGGTCAATTTATTCTTAATCAACGAGCGCCGAGTCATTTGCAGCGAGGTCAGCATTTCCCGCATCTTGTCGACCGCCACGACGGCCGGGTGGGTCGGCTGCAAGGCCGCTTGATCTTTGGCATCGAGCGCTTCGAGCTTGACGTAATCGAGCCGTCGATTGGTATGGATATAATTCGAATCGGCGTGGGTCGCAGACACAGCGCCCAGCCATAAACCACTCATCACCGCCAGCATGAACAATCGACGCATTTAAAGCTCCTTGGTGCACAACTGTTTGTGGTGCGCAACGCTCCTGCTCGTCGCGTTGCGGTCATCACTACCGCGGGCCACGGCTCCACTAACGTTCCGCCGCCCTTACTCCTCCTGAATTATGAGGCGTGGCGCTAACACGCGGGGGGAGCGGAGGTCAAGGCATCGCTTTGAGCTTCTTCAGCTCCTCGGCAGCCTCGCGGGCGAGGTCATTTTGGTCCCCATCCGGGGTGCTGGGCGCGACTACCCGTTCCGGGGCCGGCACGGCCTTCGGGACCGGGATGCCCGTCGTGGTTGCGCGCGGCGCCGCAGTGGACTTCGGCGCCGCGTTTGCGCGGCTTGCCATCCATGCCGGCGACGGATCGGCAACTGATTGTGGTTTGGCATGCACTTGCCGCGCCGGCGGAATGGCCCCGGCGTCCAAATAGCGCGTGGCCGTGCCCTTATTCGGATCTATGACCGGTTTCGTCGCGGTCGCAGCGGCACTCGGCTTGGCCGGTTTCGGCACGGTTGCAACTGTTGGTTTGGTGGCTGTGGGACTCGCGGTTGGGAGATTTTTTGCCACTGCTTTGGTGGAGACCGCCTTCGGCTCCGGAGCCAGGTCGGCATACTCGGGTTCTTCCGAACCGAGCGATGGCGACGCGGTCGGGGCCTTCGGCGTGCGGACGATAACAGGAGCCGCGATCTTCGGCGTGGCGGCCGACGGCGCCACGGCCTTACGGTTCGCGACCATAAAGCGCGGATCGCCGGCGTCCATCACGGCGAGATGATTTTCGACCTTCACCACGCCACGAGTCCGGCGCGCCAATGCTTCCGCCCGCTGCCGCTCGCCGTCATTGGCGACCCGCCCGCCGAGCGCCACGACGCCGCGATAGACATCCACATTCACACCACTCCCGTTGACCTGTTTATCCCGCGCCATTCGCCAATGCAGCGCGGTCTTGATCTTTTCGTCGCGCCACACTTCGCCCACGCCACGCCGCATCGGCGTCGCACCGCAGCCGGCCAGCAACGCGGCCAGAATCGCGAATGAAAAGAAACGGCATCGAGTCGTCATAAATCCCCCTTGGGAACGCAGTGTGAAAATTTCGACGCGATTATACGGATCAACAAATGGGGTGTCAAAATTTTCGTCACCGGTTTAGAAAAAATGTCACACACTGGAGACGACGTGACGATCCGAATCAAACGACTACTGTGGTGTGGCGCGGGGATTTTCTGCGCATGGCTGCTCGTGAGTCGACTGACACCGTCGCCGACCGGGATCGGGACGCACGAACAATTCGGGTTGCCTCCGTGTCCGCTACACTGGTTAACCGGTTGGCCGTGCCCGGCGTGCGGCCTCACCACCAGTTGGTGTCATTTGAGCCACGGCGCGTGGGCGGCCGCGTTTCGCGCGCATCTGCTTGGACCGTTGGTGCCGATCGGGTTGGCAGGGTGGGCCGCTTTCAATGTCCCGTCGGCACAATGGGCCTGGGCCGGAGGTTTAAGCATCGGGCTGGCGAGCTGGTTGATCTCAATTATGCGACTTTCCGGCCTATTCTAGCCCCGACCAGACTCACCAGGATGCGCTAGAATCGCGCCGCCGCCGCGCCCTCTATCCCCAACCCCTGCCTCAGAATCTTAAAAACATCAATAAAATCAACGAATAGTTTGCTCCGTCTGGCAGGCGACATAGATAACAGACGAAAAATCAAGGGGTGCAGCGAGGCATGGATTACTGGAGATTCACGACAAATTCGGCGATCACGCGGTAACAGGCCTCGGGTTGGTCGATCATTGGCCAGTGGCCGGCGCCGGGGAACAGATGATTGACGAGCTGGAAGTCGTGGATGAATTGGCGCGTCTGCGCGGGCGTGTTGCCGTCGCCCCAGAGATACAGCTTGGGACACGCGAGCGCGGCATACGCCTCGCCACTGGTTTGTACGCCGGTGGCCTCGTAACAACTCTGACCCCACGACAGCAGCGCGCGCGGATCGGCGAAGCGGAGGCTGGCGACGTAACGAAGCAAGGCTTCGTCGCCGTTCGCCTGCGCCGCCATCGCGGCCACATAGGTGCGGTGAAAGGCTGCGGCATCGGTCACGCCGATCGTCTGGCCGGTGCCGAACGTATCGGCACGGGTCAAATTCCCTTCGATGCTGACGACCGCGCGCACTTGCTGCGGCCATACTACCGCCGCGCGAGTGGCGACGATGCCGCCGAGCGAATGTCCGAGCAGCACCACCGGCCGCTGTGGCGAATGGACTGCGAGTAACCGCCCCAACACCCGCACCGAGCCGTCGATCGTCGCGGCCCCTTCCACGAATGGAGAGACGCCAAATCCGGGAAAGTCGGGGGCGAACAGGTTGCAGCGCTGCGCCAGCGGCGACCCGAAGACCTCGCGGAACGAAAGTCCCGATTCGCCGAAACCATGCAAAAACCACAAATCCAACAGCGCACCCGGATTGGCACGCGTCCGCAACAACACCTGATCGGTCGTCGTAATCGTCGCCATACCACCCTCCCGGCGCGCCGTGTAGCATAACCCGCCGCAGGGCCAACACGATAATATCAATTGACGGCAAATAAATTATACGTACACTGTAAATATGAGCTCGATATGTTTCGAGTGGGATGAACGGAAAAATCGAGAGAATATGCGCAAACACCGCGTCTCATTCGAAGAGGCACGAACGGTGTTTCTCGATGAACAGGCCATCCGTTATTTTGACCCGGATCATTCCGCAGATGAAGATCGCTTCATTATGTTGGGACTCAGTTATCAATTGCGGGTGTTGGTCGTCTGTCACTGCTATCGCACGAGCGAAACGACGATTCGGATCATTTCGGCTCGCAAGGCCGACCAACAGGAACGCACGGCCTACAGGAGATAAATGTATGCGCACTCATTATGATTTCTCCACGATGAAAGGCATCCGAAACCCGTATAGCAAAGATTTGAAGCAGCCGATCACGATTCGTTTGGATAAAAACACGGTTTCTTATTTCAAGACGTTGGCAACCACGCTGGGCATGTCGTATCAACATCTCATCAATCTGTATCTACGGGATTGTGCCGTCTCCCACAAAAAGTTGGCCTTACGATGGGAATGATCATCAACACGGGGACAGTGGCTAGGAAGAGGTGACGGGTAGATCGTGACTAGTGGCTGGTACGAGCGGGGGCGAAGGTTTGTTCCAAGCGCTGCTTGAAGCGATCCAGTTGCTCGACCGACAAACCACGGGAGCCCGCCTTGCTCGCCGCAGCGTCCTTCGTCTTGGCATGCGGTGCGGGGTCTGCAGGATCGATCGGAGGGGGCTTCACCGGGTCGTCCATCATATAGACCAACTGATGCTGTGCGGCCCGAATCGCTTGTTCGATCAGCGCATCGTCATGCGACACGGCAATCGCTACGCCATTCCGTTTCTGCAGGCCGCGACTCAGTTCTCGCGCTAACGCAAGGAGGTCGGCGTCGAGGATCTCCGCGCGACTGAGCACGCCATCCCGATCCGTGTCCAAACGAGTCAGGACGAGCTGTCCGAAAGTCGCGCTGCGCAACGATTTCAGGATCGCTGCGGCCTTCTGACGATGTTCACTGGGGAGCAGCGCCATCAACCGGGTCGAGAACTTGCGACTGAAGCTGTCATCGTCGACCGATGCCCCTGCCGTCATATCGTTGCCGGCATCCGCTTCGCTCAGCACTGCCGACGTCGAATTGGCCAGCGCCGGACACATGGTTTGCCGAATGATCCCCGACTCATTGACGTAAAAAGAGCGCTCGCCACTCTCGCCGCATCGTCGTGGGGCGGCGGTGGTGATCCACTTCGAACCTTCTTCCGCGGTTGAGACGTCGAATACGTAGTCCGCTTTTTCCCCGGACCCCAGGAGATCATCGATCGACCCATCGGCGCTCAGATTCGCTAGGCTATCCCCGTATCCGCCATATTCATCCTTGTGCAGGCTCTGCGCCGTCACAATGGATCTCATGCTGCCGATCGCGGACCCTTCGTTGGCGGCGATCCGGGCCCGCAGGAGATTGGGGATGGCGATGGCGGAGATGATTGCGATCAGGGCAACCACAATCATCAGTTCGATCAGGGTGAAGCCCCGCTGGCACTCGTGACCTCTCATGGTCGTCCCCCATTACTCTTTGCGATAGTGTGTCTCGTATTCGTCCAACAGCTGCTGACGTTCCGGCGCAACGACCGCCCGGAGGTCGTCAATCGCCGCTAAGGGCGTGTGCGATTCCGCACCGATATACGACTCGATCAAGGCCGACCGGACATCCTCATTGAGGCCGACGAGATCCACTCGGGCCAAGAGCTCGGGCAGATATAACGGCTCGATACGGGCCATGGCGCGCACTGCTTGCCGCTTAAGGGCCAAGACATTCAGATAGTCTTGCGGATGCTCGAAATAGTCAGACGTGACAATCGGCAGTTGTTCGATCGTCTCTTTCAACGTCACGACCATCTCCTCGTCCGGCAATTGGACGAGCACACTCATCGCCATCGTGCGCGCACTCCGCCACTGTTCCGCCAAACTTTCATCGTCCTGCGTGGAGGGTTCTGTCGCCAAGATAGTACGAATCTGCGCGATCACGGCCTCGCAACAGTGGTCCGAGGCCCGCTGCATCAGGGCCGCTCGCCCGGCCCGATACGCAGTGCCGTCGGCATCGTCCGTGCGTACTGCCAACAGTGCAAAAATTTCTCGGCGCAGCGGAAAGCTCGCCGCCGCGGCCTCTTCCTCCTGTCTGAGATCGGGGGGTGGCCAGCCAGAGGCATAGCCGGTCATGCGGGCCAGCGAGTGTTGCACATGCTGGAAATCGACACCCGCGCCCCGCAGCAAGACCGCCACGCCACCGAGCAGGATCAAGGCCCAAAAAGCAAAGAGCGATTTCTTCATGGTACGAATAGGATACCCGATCCACGGTCCGCTGCAAAGTCTGCGCGGTGAACCGACCCCGTTTATGGCGAGGGGATCGTGGTGAAGAGCCGCCGCACCAACCACGGCGCCACTTGACTCTCTAAGCAGGCCGCCAGCAAGAGCGTACCAAGCGCCAGCAGGAGGATCACAGTGCATGCACGCAGCACTTGGTAGAACTTCGCGTCAGACCAGCGATATTTCAGCATCGCCTTCGACAGGAACATCCCCGCCATCGCGGAGAGGATATAGGCCACGGCCTCCGCCACCAGATGCGGCATCGTGCAACAGAGCAGCTTGCTGGCCGTCATGAGTGTGGTTTCACCCGCCACTGACGCCTGAGTCGTGGTCACCCCAAAGATGGCGCCCCAGACCGACGCATTCCAGACCACGGCAAACACCGCGCCCGCGCGATAGAGGAGGGCAAAGAAGAGGAAGGTCAGCAGCGCCACGAGATTGTGCGCCAGGATGGGGCCAAAATGCGCAAAGTGCATCTGCGCGAGCTGGACCACGGCGCCCTCCAGCTGCGTGGCAAACAGACGCGCGCCCAACACCGCCGGCATCAGGAGAGCGATGGTAAAATAAACACACAACGCCCCCGAGAAGAGGACCAACAACGACAGCGTCATGTCGAGGTTCGCGTGCGCCGGATGGATCCGACGCCGCCAGATATCGTCGCCATTTTTTTCCAAGATCCAATCGAAGGCCGCCAACAGCGAAAGCGAGTGGAGAAAGACGGCCACGATGCCCATGGCGCCGGGAAACAGCAGAGACGCCGTGGCCACGGCGAGGAGGCCATAGAGGAATGCGACCAAAAAAAGTCCACACCGTTGGCGCACGGCCGATTGCGGCTCCCGATACCGAAGGATTCCCCACGCCGACGCGGTCACCGCTTGGAGATTCATTCGCGTTCGCCCCACCAGAGGTCGCTGCATCCCATCGTGTCATTCTTACTGCAATGGCGCGACCTCATCCATGGCAAATGTCAGGCATCGCAAAAACAAGCTATGCACGGTTTATTCGCTCCGACTCGTCACGCTGCCTGCCGCGTCCGCTTCCCCAACGTCTTGAAAGTCCCGCAGCCAACGATGCGTAATGTGGCCGAAGGCATCGAGGCGATCGGCGAAGCCGGCACGCACGCCGTCCACGCCGATCGCGGCGCCCGCACCCCACGCGAGGACGTTGCGGGCCACGGTGGGGAGACCGGGATATCCATACAGCACACGGGCGGCTTGGGCGATCCGGACTTGCACGGGCAACGGGACGTCATGTGGATCGCCGAAATGCGGGATCGGCACGTCGTCTTGGGTGCGAATCCGCGCTAAACGAATCCCGACAACTAATAGTTCGCAGAGCACCGACTCCGCAGGCTCCGGCACAGGCACGGCATGGTTCCCGTGCAGTCCGCGCCAGGCTTGTTGAAACTCGTCGCTTGCCACAATGGCGCGGCGAGTCAGTGGTTCCACTTGTCCTAGTCCCAGCCGATTCTGCGGGGGATTCAACATCCACTTCGTTTCAATCGAAACAATCGCCGCGATAAACGCCGGCGGCAGATCGACTTCCGGACGCTCTGCGACTTGTACCAGCCACGCAGCCGTCGCCGGTTTGTGCGCCAGGAAATGCTGGACCACGTTGCCGCGATGCCGCGTGACATCGATCGCGGCGCCGAGTTCCGCAGCCGCACGCGCGTCGTGGGCTCGGCGTGCGGCCATGCGCGGAGAGAGGGCCGCGTAACACGCAGCGGTCGCCTGCCAGCGAATTCGTTGCATCGCTGGGTCGTAGTACAAACAGGCGGGGACGGTCGCGGCTCCCGTGTCGGTCATTACCATGGTTTGTCGCGGATCGGCATTGACGAGCGCGACCGGGCCATCGGCTTCCAGAATACAGCGCCATTCTCGATCGTGCGTGCCGACGAACGGGACACAGCTCCCGGGGAAATCCACTGTGGCTTGTGTCTTCAGTCGTCCGTCACCCATCGCCGGCTCCGGGCATGGCCTTCATGCGCAGTCAAACTCGCTTCCACTACGGTCGTTATCGGCTCAGATGAAAAAAAGTTGCGCCGCAAAATAACACGCAACTTCTTCGACACCAGGCCGATATACAGAACCCAACGAGGAGGATGCTCATGAGCGTGATTCGGACGATGCAGCGACAGGCGGCACGGCAGTCTGCGCAACGGCGGCAATTGGGGCTCGCACCGCGAGGCAAGCAACGCAGTCGCACGCCGGGCACGACGGTCTATTCCGGGGCATTGGGGTTTTCCAACGGCACGTATGGCCTCGGGAACGGCCGCGCCGCGTTGCAATTTCGCTCGACGGCACCGGTAACGGCGTCTCGAACTTCCGGCCTGCATGGTCGCGGGATTTACAACGTCGGCGCTGCGGCGTTTGCACTGTTTACAGCCTCCAGTGTCGTACTGTCGGCCGTTGCGCAGGCGGATGAATACGAAGGCAGTCGCCCGGACTTCACTCCCGGCCAACATGTCTATTTCGTGCCCGACGGATATCAGGGCGCATTCACCAGTGAGCATGGCGGAATTTCAATCCTCTCCGCCGACTTCTTTAGCGGACAAACGCACTTTCCGTTTTACGTCGTCATCTTTACATAGCGTCGGCGGACTGGTCCGCGACGCGGACACCACCAACGACGCGGGGTGGGAAGTCGCCAAGCAGTGGCAAACCGATCCGCGGTTCGACGCGCGCCGCGCCACCGTGATCGCGCTCTCGATGGTGGAACGATCGGTCGCGATTCAGCCGGCCGCGATGTGGCAAGAGGGGCTGGGGCTGAAAGGCGACGCGCTCACGGCGCTTGCGCAGCAGGTCTTCATTCCCTACGCAAAGAGTGGCCGCTTCGCCGACGGACTCAAGGCGTTAGTGGACGACTTGAATCAGCGCTACCGATTGGCCGTGTCGGCAGCGCAGGCCCAACTGCGAGACGCGTTACACGCCGCCACGACGGTCATCCCCAATGTTCCGGCCGGCGCCGATACGACGGCACTGCTAAGCGCGATCGAGCGCGCCATGCCCGCCTTGAGCAGCAATGATTTAGAGCAATTGCGGCAAGCCTATGCTGAACTGACACGTCCACTCACGGCACTCCGCGAACTCGTCGTTGAAATAGCCACGCTGCAGGGCCGGATCAAGGCCGCGATGGAACAGGGCGACCGTTTGTTGGTGGCACACCAGACTGATCTCGCCCCAGTGGCGCCAGCCTACCACACGGCTCGAGAACACGCATCGAAGCTCACCGCAAATAGTGACCACCGCAGGCTCCAAATCGGGGCCAAGGCCATTGAAGAGACCAAGCAGGCGATGGAATCCCACATGGCGCGTTGGAACGCGGCGCGGGACCGGCTGCAACGGGCGTTGCAAGATGCCAAGGCAAATGACACACCATACAAAAACGTTTTCTTCCCCAACGCCCTCGCCCCACTCAACGCCGCCCTCACAGCGGCGGACGCCCTCGATCCGAAGGATCTCGAAGCGCATGAGCGCGTGGCTCGTGAGATCGAGAGCGCGCAACGGCCATTACAAGCATACATGGCCGAGCTGGATCGATTGCGAGAGGCATTGCAGCAGCGAGCCGCAACCGCGGCCGAACTGCTCCAAGAACACCGAGACTTGCTGACCACGACCGACACCGCGACTGCCCAGGCCGCGATCGACAAGGCCCGGCATGTGGCGTTGGAAACCGGCGTGAATGAGATGGAGACGGCATTGGCAGAATTGGATCGAACGACGGCGGCGCTGCAAGACCGCATCAGCGAATTATGGCGGCAGCAGCATATTCGCCGGCTTGCCATCGCCGGCGGCGTTTTCGCCAGTCTGGCGCTGTTGCTCGGCAGTCTCATCTACGGCCTGCGGCGACAACGACGTTATCGGCGAGGCCTCGAATGGCTGATGCGAAATTTGCAAGCCTTGGCGGATAAGAACAGCGCCGCGTATCAACAGATGCTCGCGCTGATTCAAAAACGGGATGCGGCCCAAGTCACCGCATTGCACGACTTGACTGGCGAACGGACGCGCGGCCTGTTGGCCGACGTCTCGCAGCAGATCGTCACGATCTTCGGCGGACTGGAAGCACTGGAGGCGCGCGTGGCGGAATGCCGCGGGATCGTCTCTGCGGCACCGTATACAAAACGACTCCCGGCCGTCGAACGCGCGGCGGCCCGGCTGCTGGAACCGTTGTCGTTCCAGCGCGAAACCGTGCGCGCCACGCAAGGGCTCTTCGCCGTCGCTGCGGACACCGTCACGGTCGAAGCAATCGAGATGGACGTCTTTCAGCGCGGGCTGGAAACCACCTACGAGAGCGCGCAGCAGGCGTGGGCCAAGATCGAACTGGCAATCGATGCCCTACAGCGCGATCCACGCGTGGACTTTCCGCCGACCGGGTTGCAACAGTTACGCGCGCAACTCGTCGCCGCGCAGATCCCACTGGCGTGGCTGGACCAACATCCGTTGACCCAACCGGAACGGACGTGGGCGGAATTGGACACGTTGAAGCAACGCGATCCGGTGGCCTACTTAGAGCAATTGCAGGCCTACCAGGCCCAACACGCCGCGTTCGCCGCCCGCATCGCAGCGATCATCGAAGACGTGCAGGCCGCGCGCGCGGCGAAAGTGCAGTGCGACGCGATTGCAATCGACTACGCGCAAACAGCCGTGAGCGGGACGCTGGATCCGCGCGAGGCCGAGCGAGCCGCGACCGAAACACTCCGAGCCGTGGATGACATGCTGAACGCCGCAACCGGCAATGAACAAGATGTGGATCGCGCCTGCGATGCGGTCGTCACTGCATACGCCGAAGCGCAAGGTCGCAAGGAACGGTTGCGCGCGGTGATGGCCAGCATCAGCGGAGAACTGGCGAACGTGCGAGGGACGCTGGCACACCTCGAAGGAGAAATCGGACGCACGGCAAGTGAGGCCGCAGCGCTCAGCACCGAACACGCCGCGCGCGCGATGGAGGCTGTGAACACCCCACTCGCCGAGGCGCGCGAAGACTACGCCGAGGGGAATGAGGCCAGCACGATGGCCACGCGGTGTCTGGCAGAGCGCGATCACTTCGGCGCGGCCGCGATGGCCCGACGCATCGCGGATGAATGTACGGAGATCACGGAAGACTTGGCGCGCGCCCGCGCAGCGATGCAGGCATTGCGGCAGGCCAAACAAGACGCCACGGCGACGATCGCGCGTGCCACGGCGCGGATCGAGGAAATCGCCACGGCACAAGCGCGAAGCAGCGAGACGGTCGCGGAGATGCGCGGGGAGTTCGGCGGCAGCGATATGACGGACGCCCAGCGCGAAGCAAAAGACGCAGACGTGGACTTGAATGAAGCGCGCACGGCGCTGGCCGGCGCGCGCGAGCAAGTTGAGCAGCGCGAATATGTCACCGCATTGCGGAACGCAAATTTGGCGCTGAAAGAATGCGCCGAGGCGGCCGAGGACCAAGCCGACGCTGGCCGCTACGTCCAACAATTGCGCGATGCCGCCGCGGAATACGCACGGCGACGCGCAGCGTTGGAGGGCCTGCGCTGCGGCCATGCCGGCACCGTCGGCGGATACAGCCTGAGCGTCGGTTCATACCTCGACACTGGCGACGGGCTGTTTTCACGGCTCCAAACGCCGAGCGGCACGGTGGATTGGGTCGCGCAGTTGGCACTCGTCCACGCGGTAGAAAAGAGTTGGACACAAGGCATCGCCAGGGCCAAGGAGGATTACGACGCCGAACAGCGACGGATTGCCGAAGCACGGGCCGAGGAAGAACGGCGGCGCCGACGCGAGCGGGAACGTCGCGAGCTCGAGGCCGCCGAGGCCAGCGCGGCCGCGGCCCGAGCCGCAGCGGCCTTATTCCGCAGCAGCCAACGATCGAGATCATCATCGTCATCTTCGATCTTCGGAGGCGGCGGCGGCCATCGTGGGGGCGGAGGTGGCTTCCACTTCGGTGGGGGTGGTGGCGGTGGCGGCGGAAGTCGCGGCGGCGGCGGCGGCGCGAGCTGGTAGATAGAAGCATCACTGGTGGCTAGTGATTGGCAATAACCATCGCAGGGGGACAGGTACCGTCAAATGCCTGCCAAATGGGCATCGCACGGTACCTGTCCCCCTGCGATGCATATGCGCATGAGTCGGCGGACTAGTACGGCGCAACTTCCTCCGCGAACTGCCGATACATATGTAGGGGTATCGGGGTTGGGGGGAGTCGCGTACTATGGCCAAATCCATTTCCAATAGACCAGGAGTCGGGGGACAGCTGCCGTCCAGGGTCCGGCAACAGCCGATCATACGGCGCTCGGCGTACCCGGTCGTTCCCGCAGCACTCCACGCACGCGCCGTGGGACCTGGGCGGTCATTGGTCCCCGCAGCACACGGGGAACCGCGCCGCGGCTGGCGCTCCCTGTTCGGCCCTGTCGGGCGCTTGGTCGCGCGCCTCTGGGGCGGCGGCAAGCCGCCACCGATCGATCCGGTCCAGCTCCTCATGCGCAGCATTACAATGATGGATCAACGCGATCCCGACCGTCCATTCGTGCAACTCGCGTTGGCCGACGACACGATGGCCGCACTCGCCAGCGCGCGCCCGGCCTTCAGCCTGACGTTTCAACGGGCGGAGGGCGTCCGCGTGCCGTTCCAAGTGACTACCAGCGGAACTGACGGATTTGTTGTCGCGCTCCATGGCCAGAATGCGCTCTTTTCCCGCACCGGCACCGTGGCGCTCGATTATCGAGACGGCGCATGGACGCTGGTGAACAGCGGCGACGGCGAACTGACGCTGGAAGGCAACGCGATGGAGAACGCATCGGTAACAACGCTCGCGTCCAAGGCGTCTCATCCCCTGTCACCGCTCGGTGGCACCGTGACCGTCCGGATGGGCGGTTATACATTGCTTCGCTTCACGTATCCGCGGGCGGAGGCCGATGACCAGTTCGAACCAAGAACTTTCTCGATCGGCATCGATGGCGTCGAGTCCGCCCGCCAAGCCCGCCTCGCGGCGCGCGCCGCACCCCACGAACTATCGCCCGACCCGGCACACGGCATCGTCGCCGGCCTGTTGACTGCGGCCGGAGATGATCCGCCAGCCGCCCGAAGACACGAAATCTCGCTCGCAGAACCCGCAGAACTGGCAGACGACTTTGGCGTCGCCATTGCCGACTTGCCCACGATTCCGGACCGGATCCTCGCGCTGCGCCGGGAGACATTTCGGCTTGAGGCCGAGGCGGCTCTCCATCGACTTCATTACAGTCGTTACGGCTTCAGTAGGCAAATGACCTCCATCCACCGTCTTCTCCCGCTACTCACGCACTGGGCGCGCCGCGACCAGGACTTCTCGCTATTGGAACTCGTCTTGACCCAACAGCGCGACCACGCCAGATACGGCACCGTCGATGAAGATTTCTTCCCTGATTGGCTGGCCCGCTTGTTACAAGCCAGTCGTGATCGGGCCACACAACGTTGGGATGAAGCGGGGATCAAGATCGCCGCGTCCGGCATGACGTATGCGGACTTCCGTTGGACGGACGCGATCCCGCCTCGATTGGCTCCGTACACTGCGGCAGAACAAGCACGGATCCTCGCACATGTGGCCCAGCGCGAATGGCGCGACCAGGAGAATACCCGAGCCGGCGCGCTCACTGCGATGCTCCTTTACGCCAGCGGCGAGCGTAGCCGCGCCTCGGCCATCGCGATCCGCACGCTGGCGCACGTGCGGCGGGAGTGACGGGGAAAAGCGGTGGCTGGTGACTGGGGGACAGCCCGCACGACACACTTTGTTCCCAATCCCCAGCCACCAGTCACGAGTCACCAGCCACCAGTCACCAGTCACGGCTTTCCCCAACCACCTTTCTATTGACTTGCCGCGCCCTTTCAACGAAGCAAACGCCCTGGGAGGGGAGTGCTTAAGTGCTTAAGCGCTTGAGTACGGACATCACATGGATAGTGAATTGACCGACACACCGACAAGTCACGGCAGTGCGCCGACACCGCCGACGGCGGCGGGCATCAGTGGGCGCGCGATGGCGGCGTTGGTGCTGGGACTCCTCGCGCTGATTCCGTGCTGCCTGTTCTTCACCGGCATTCCGGCGATTATCGTCGGACAACTCGAACTCGCGGCCATCGACAACGGCGCCGCGCCGACCGCCGGACGGGCCATTGCGAAGACCGGCCTCGTCTTCGGCGTCATCGGCTCGGCACTCGGCCTGCTGCTCGTGCTCGGCTGGTTCTTCGCCGTGGGCTTAGGCTTCATGGCAAAAATGGTGCACTGAATGCCGCTGTCCTCTCCATTTGGGGAGGCTAAGGGCGCAGCGGCCTATGCCGCTGCATGGCCCGCAGCAGCGGTTATAGCAATGCGACGAGCAGGAGCATTGCTCACCATTGCAGTTGGGTGAGGGGGAGTGTTAGGGCGTGTTTGTAAAATTGATACGGCAATGCAGGATTTTCCATCACGCAGTGGCGCGCGTTCGATACGAGGGCCGGGCGGAGGGGGCAGACAGGCCACCGAACATCGAAATCGATTTTGCAAACACGCCCTACCGAACGTAGCCGATCTGATGACAAGAGAACAACTCACGAAAACATTCCACTGTTACAAGCAATCTGGCCCTCATACTACCGGCGACGGTGCGGGTGGGGTATCTCCCAGGGGCTCTCGGAGCCGATTTCTCCATGCGTCTGTGAATGACGAAATCGGCGAGGGTGAGCGGCGCTGCGCCTCGATGGCGCAGCGACCGCGTACCCTGGGAGATACCCCACCCGCACCGTCGCCCCCGGACGCAATACACACCGAAATTATTTTGCAAACACACCCTAGGAGATTGCCATGCGCGTAATCGCCGGGAGTGCCAAAGGCCGGACGTTGCTGGGACCGAAACGCGACGATCCGATCCGTCCGGTCGAAGATCGGGTCAAGGAATCGCTCTTCAACATCTTGTGGGACGTGACCGGACTCCGCATCCTGGATGCATTTGCCGGCACCGGCGCGATCGGGATCGAGGGCTTAAGCCGCGGCGCCGCGCACTGCACGTTCATCGACCAATCCCCGCGCGCCATCGCGCTGATCACCGCCAATGTGGAACGCTGCGGACTGCTCGAACGCGCCACCATTGTCCGCGCCTCAGTCGACCGCGCGCTGGAACGCCTCGCGAAAGGGACCGTGCCATTCGATCTGCTCTTCATCGACCCGCCGTACACCCAAGACCTCGTTGCTCCGACACTCGCCCAGCTGGCCGCAACGCCGCTGCTCGCCCCCGCCGGACGCATCTTGATCGAGCACGAGCACAAACTCGTACTCGCACTCCCGCCGACCTTGCAGCTGACCGACCAACGCACATACGGGCAAACTGTGGTGAGCTTCGTGCGGCGTATGACAATCAATCCCGGCTAACGATAGGCCTCTTTGCGATGGCGGACGGCGGCAATCACGACCGTCTTGGCGACTTCGTCGATGAGGTAGAACAATCGAAAATGTCCGATCCGATAGCGATACGTCGGTGGATCGTAATCACGGAGCTTTTTAATCTGCGGACCAAAGTGGAGTTCAGCCCGCAGCTGCGGGTAAATCTGGCTGCGGAGCCGGTCACGAATCAGGCGCGCCTCGAACGGCGAGGTTGTTTTTTTCAACGAGCGCTCAAATGGCTCCGTTTCCGCGATCTGATACGCCATATCATTCTACGATGGTGTAACGACCCTTTTGATAGTCTGCCCAACTCCGTTTGATCTCTTTTTGGAGCGTCTCATCCACATGTAATGTCGCCATTTCCAATGCGTCGACGAATTGGGATTCTTCCATATGGCGGGTGAGAATCGTTTCGATCAGATTCGGCATACTGCGATTATCCGCGTCGGCCATCCGCTGCAGTCGCCGCCATAGGTCGTCTTTGAGATTGATCGTCGTCCGCGCCATCATCGCCCTCCTGATGCAATATGCATCAATTATGCATCAATTGATGCATATTGTCAATTTTCACACTCAACTCAGTTGACATTGCATATTTATATAAATTTGATATACAATACGTATGTACACGTGGGATGCCGCAAAGAACCGCGCAAACCAGGCCAAACATGGCATTAGCTTCGAGGAAGCACGCGATCACATTTTTGAAGGTCCCAACCTGTTGGCCGCCGGCATTGCGTACAACAAGGACGGGCCGCGCCACGCAGTGATCGGCAAGTGCCGAGGTAAATACTACGTCGGCATCTTTACCGTGACCCGGCAAGGTATTCGGATCATTTCAGTGCGGAGGGCACGCCATGAAGAAGAGCGGCAAGCGAAAGCCAAGGGACTTTGACGAACGATTCGACGCCGGTGAAGTAGCGATCAATTTTTCGACCGCCACACCCACGGAGGGTCTGAGCAAGACCATGAAATTCCCCCCGATGGATCTCCCCATGTGGCTGGCGGCAGAAATCGAACAACTCGCCAGATTTCAAGCGAACTCGAAGGCTTCCGTTATTCGGCAACTGCTGGTCGAAGCGGTAGAGGCCAGGCGGGTTCGCGTGGCGCCCTAAAAATGCACGCCTAAGTTTAACCCAGCGGAGAATTGCAGATCGACTTTGCCGTCCGTGATCGCGACGCCGCTCACTTCTTTTTTGTCGGGAAAAATAATCGCCTCTTCCACGCCGAGGTCGAGCATCAGTCCCGGCTTCCCAGCGACGAGCAGCAGTCCGCCGCCGAACGCCACGCCGGGACCGATCGCGCCGACCTTCGACTCGTTTTCCGTGCCCCCTTTCACGCCGAGCACGAACAGCGCCCCGCCGCCTTTCACATATGGCAACAACGCGGCCTTGTCGCCCAACCAGCTTTCGTGCGGGACGTAGACGTAGCGCGCGTTCAGATTCGCCAGCCCCGCCCATTCGGTCCGCTCCTCGCCGAAAAAGTCGGCCTTGGCATGAGAGAGCCGCACCATCAGTTCCGCGGCCAAGTTGTCGGTGACCGTATACCCAACCGTGAACGCATATCCGAGTTGGTAATCGCTCCCGAATTTTTCGCCGGTGAGAATATTGCGGTCCCGATCCAGATTCATCAGCGAGAGTCCGAACAACAGATAGGCCCCCTCCCCCCACCCCGCATCGGCCTCCGTCGCCCGCGGCGTCAGCCCGGTCGCACTGAGCGGCCGATACCGCGGCTCGCGCGCACCGGCGGTACAGTGCAAGAGCATCACGGCGAAAAAAACAACATAACAAGAGCAACGCATGCGATAGGGAGTAACACAATTCGTCATCAAACGTGAAGTGGCTGTTCCAACTTGACCCCTG
This sequence comes from Deltaproteobacteria bacterium, assembly GCA_016210045.1. Lineage (NCBI taxonomy): Bacteria > Pseudomonadati > Myxococcota > Myxococcia > Deltaproteobacteria bacterium. The sequence continues at coordinate 66,726 of JACQUX010000021.1, forward strand.
GTACCGAACGCAGTACGACGCCGCCCGATGCATACGGCGATCTGTCCTGGGAGTTTCGATCCCCCGACCAACGGGCATCTGAATATTATCGAACGCGGACTCAAGTTGTTCGATCGGTTGGTCGTCGCGATTGCGGTCAATACGAGTAAAAATCCGCTCTTTTCCGCCGACGAACGCGTGGCGATGCTGCGCGAAATCTTCCAAGCGGAACCGCGTATTGAAGTCGACGCCTTCGAAGGGCTGTTAGTGGATTACGCGCGGCGGCGCCACATCACGACGATCTTGCGCGGGATTCGCACCATGTCGGACTACGAATACGAATTCCAAATGGCGCTCGTGAATAAGGCGATGTCGCCGCAAATGGAAACCGTGTTCATGATGACCGAAGGCCGATATTCCCACTTAAGCTCGACCATCATTAAAGATGTGATCCGCTTCGGCGGCAATGCCACGAAAATGATGCACGGCATCGTCGAGCAACGCTTGCGCAATAAACTCAACCCATAGAGGTTTGCATGCCATTCGCCCAACGCACAGCTGCCCTGGCCATTTCACCGACGCTCGCCACGGCCGCCAAGGCCAAGGCGCTGGCCGCGCAGGGCATCTCGGTGATCGACTTCAGTATGGGGGAACCCGACTTCGACACCCCGGCCCATATTAAGGCCGCGTGCGCGCAGGCGCTGACCAACGGCATGACGAAATACGGTCCGGCGGCGGGATTGCCGGCCTTGCGCACGGCGATTGCGGCGGCGCTGCAGCGGGACTGCGATCTCCGTTACCAAGCGAACGAAATCCTCGTCACATGTGGCGCCAAAGAGGCCCTCTTCGCCGCGTTGCAAGTGCTCGTCGACTCGGGCGACGAAGTCATTGTGCCGGCGCCGTATTGGGTCTCGTATCCGGAACAAGTGAAACTCTGCGGCGGGGTTCCGGTCTTCGTGGAGACCCAAACGCGGCCGGATCTCACGCTGACCGCGACGCAACTGGAGCAGGCCTGCACGTCACGCACGAAAGTCGTCATGCTGAACAGTCCCAGTAATCCGACCGGCGTCGTCTACTCCCGCGCCGCGTTGGCCGCAATCGGCCGTGTTTGCGCGGCGCGCGGGTTGTGGGTGATCAGCGACGAAATGTACGACCGCCTGGTCTATCCGCCGGCGACCTTCAGCAGTTTTGTGACTGCGGCGCCGGAATGTCGCGAGCAAACGATTCTGGTGAACGGCCTCTCCAAGACCTATGCCATGACCGGCTGGCGGATCGGCTACGCAGCGGGGCCGGCGGCCGCGATCGACAAGATGACCGCGTGGCACAGTCAAGTCGTGACCCATCCGACCAGTTTCGCGCAACACGGGGCCGTCGCAGCGCTGTCCGGCGACCAGGCCTGCGTCGCGACGATGCACCACGCCTTCCAGCAACGACGCGACGCCACGATGCGCGGCTTACGCGCCATTCCCGGCCTCCAGACGCCGGAACCCGCCGGGGCATTCTTCGCGTTCCCCAACGTGACCCATTTCTTGGGACGGACTGCCGGCGAGCGCACCATCACGACCTCGCTCGAACTGGCCGATTATCTCCTTGACCAGGCTCACGTCGCCGTGGTTGCAGGGGAGGGCTTCGGCGCGCCCGGCTTTATTCGGCTGTCGTACGCGTTGGAAATGCCCGCGCTGGAAGAGGGATTGAAACGATTGGCGACCGCACTCGCGCAACTGCAATAGCACCATCACACAAAGGAGTAAGGGCGGCGGAGCGGTAGCGAAGCCATGGCCCGCGGTAGAAAAGATCGAAACGCGACGAGGAGGAGCGTTGCGCACCAAAAGGAGAGGCATATGCCGACTATGACCAAAGGCAAGTACGACCAACTGATGGCCGTCTCGACTCCGGAAGGCTTTATCGCTGCGGCCGCAATGGATCAGCGTGGCTCACTGAAGAAAGCCATCGCCAAAGAACGCGGCGTCGACGCAGCGGCCATCACCGACGCCATGCTGGAAGAATTCAAGACCGCCGTCACGCAAGTGCTCTCGCCGCATGCCTCCGCCATGCTGCTCGATCCGCAATGGGGCCTACCCGCAACACGCGCCCGAGCCAAAGGGTGCGGCCTGTTGCTCGCGTATGAAGAAAGCGGCTACGACAACACGAAACCGGGACGGCTTCCGGACTTGCTGCCGACCTGGTCGGTGCGGCGACTGAAAGACGCGGGCGCGAATTGCGTGAAGATCCTGCTCTATTACACCCCATTCGACACGCCGGAAGTGAACGCCCACAAACACGCATGGACCGAACGGGTCGGCGCCGAATGCGCCGCGTACGACCTCCCCTTCTTCCTCGAATGCGTCGGGTATCCGGTCGACGGCGCGGAGGAAAAATCGCTGGCCTATGCGAAGATCAAGCCGGAGATCGTGCGTTGCAGCATGGAAGAATTTACCAAGCCGCCCTATCAAGTCGATGTCCTGAAAGTCGAAGTCCCGATCAACTTGCAGTACGTGGAAGGGGCCAAGGCCTTCGCGAATAAAGGCGTGGCGTATACGAAACGCGACGCGGCCGAGCTGTTCCGCCAAACAGCGAAAGTTGCCACCAAGCCGTTCATTTATTTGAGCGCGGGCGTCAGCGATGCGGAATTCCGCGAAGCGCTGGAACTCGCCGCCGAGACGGGTGTCTCGTACAACGGCGTGCTCTGCGGACGGGCCACGTGGAAGGAAGGCATTCCGGTCTATGCCAAAGAGGGCGCGGCCGCGCTGACCCGCTGGCTGTCTGACCGCGGCGTCACCAACATCCAAGCGCTGAACCAGACGATCCGCCAAGGCGCCAAGCCGTGGTGGGATGCGTACGGCGGGAAGGCCAAGGTCCACGTCGTATGAGTCTGGCACGATGGATCGCAACCCTGCTCTGTCTCGGCGTCGTCGGCAGCGGCATGGCGTGTCGACGGGCAGCGGAACAGAACGAATTCCGCGTCGGTCTCTATACCTCGCTGACCGGCGGCACCGCCACGTTCGGGCGATCCGCGCATAACGGCGTGAAGCTCGCCAGCGAAGAGATCAACACGCGCGGCGGCGTACTCGGGCGCCCCGTCAATCTGATCGTCGAAGACGACCAAGGGAAACCGGAAGAGGCGAAACTGGCCGTATTGAAACTGATCCGGCAACACAAAGTGACGGCGATCCTCGGCGAAGTCGCGTCTTCGCGCACACTGGCCGCCGCGCCGGAAGCGCAACGCACCAAGATCCCGATGCTGACGCCGACCTCCACCAATGCGACCGTCACGAAAGTCGGCGATTACATCTTCCGCGCCTGTTTCATCGATTCCTTTCAAGGCGGCGCGATGGCCACGTTCGCGCGACAAGAGTTGAAGGTCTCTAAGGCCGCGATCCTCCACGACGCGCGCAGCGATTACAGCGTCGGGCTAGCCGAATTCTTTCGCAAGTCGTTCACCCGCCAAGGCGGCGAAGTCCTCGCCGACGAAGCCTTTGCGGAAGGCGACGTCGATTTTCGTGCCCAACTCGTCGCGATCCAGGCCAAGCAGCCCGAAGCGATCTTCATCCCCGGTTATTACACCGAAGTGGGCTTGATCGCCCGCCAAGCGCGCGAATTGGGCATCACCGCGACGCTGCTCGGCACCGACGGCTGGGATTCGCCGAAGACGCTTGAGATCGCCGGACCGGCGTTGGAGGGCAGCTACTTCTCTAATCACTACGCCGCAGACGATCCCTCGCCGCTGGTGCATCAATTCATTACGACCTATCAAGCGCGGTTCGGGCAGATTCCGGACGCCATCGCCGCGCTTTCCTACGACGCCGCGCATTTGCTCTTCGACGCCACGCAGCGGGCCGGCAAAGTCGACTCCACCAAGATCCGCGACGCGTTGGCCGCTACCAAAGGCTTCCCCGGCGTCGCCGGGGCGATCACGATCGATCGCGAGCGCAACGCCGAAAAACCGATCGTCATCATCAAAATCGCCCACGGCGCCTTTGTCTTCGACCGACGGATCACGGATGTGGCCACGATCTCGAAAGGGCCATAGCCACATTATATAAGGAGGCAATATGAAACGATGGCTACTCGCGCTGGGATTGCTGGCCGCGCTCGGGTGTCAACACGCCGGCAATGAAATTCGGATCGGCGTCTATACCTCGCTCACCGGCAGTACCGCGACATGGGGACAATCCGGGAAAATGGCGATCGACTTGGCCGTGGCCGAAGTCAACACGAAAGGCGGTGTACTCGGCCGGCCGGTCAAAGTGATTTACGAAGACGATCAGAGCTTGCCGGAACAGGCGAAGACCGCCGTCGTCAAACTCATTAAGCAACACAAAGTCGTCGCCGTGATCGGCGAAAACGCGTCGTCACGCAGCTTGGCCGCGGCGCCGGAATGCCAACGCCACAAGATCCCGATGGTCTCGCCGTTTTCCACCAACCCCAAAGTCACCCAAGTCGGCGATTTCATTTTCCGCGTCTGCTACATTGATCCATTCCAAGGTGCCGCGATGGCGAAGTTCGCGTATCAGCAACTGGGCGCGCGACGCGTGGCGATCTTGCGCGATGTGAAGAACGACTACAGCGTCGGATTGGCGGAATATTTCAGCAAGACGTTTACCGGTCTCGGCGGCACGATCGTCGCGGATGCGTCCTACAGCGAAGGCGATGTCGAATTCCGCGCGCAGCTCACGTCGCTCAAGACCGCCAACGCGGACACGATCTTCATCCCCGGCTACTATACCGAAATCGGCCTGATCGCGCGCCAAGCGCGGGAACTCGGGATTGCCGTTCCGCTGTTAGGCGGCGACGGCTGGGATTCGCCGAAGACCGTGGAACTCGGCGGCGAGGCCATTAACGGCGCGTATTTCACGACCACGTTCGCACCCGACGACCCGAATCCGCTCGGCCAGGCCTTCATCACGGCGTATCGGGAGAAATACCACCAAGACCCGGACGGCACCGCCGCCGTCGGTTACGAAGCCGCGCTCGTGTTGTTCGACGCGATCACGCGTGCCGGCAACACGGAAGGACCGGCCATCCGCGACGCATTGGCCAAGACCAAAGATTTTCACGGCGTCTCGGGAACGTTGAGCATCGATCACGAACGCAACGCGGTGAAGCGGATCGTGATCATGAAAATCGACGCCGGCAAAGCCCGCTTCCACAGCGCCGTGGAGCCGGGATAAATTACTGTATTCACGCCCACGCAACATGATGCCAGGGTCGCACGCGGATGTCTGCTCCCAACGCGGATTCCGTCCCGACCGGCGCAAGGATTTCTTTTTTCAACGGTCGGCGCAGCAACGTCTCCACGATACGCAGTGGTTCCGCGAGTTGAGGAACCAGCGTCCGCGTACTCTTTATTTCGCGCGCGTACAGTGTCTGTCCCTGTTCGATGAAACAATCGATTTCAACGCCCTCTTTGGTCCGAAAAAATGTCAGCGCCGGCATGTCGCCACGCTGGGCCGCCCATTTCAGGTGTTCCATGATCACGGCTGTTTCGAACAACGCGCCGTAGGAAGGGCCATGAATCAGCGTAGCCGGATCGTGGATCCCCATAAGATACGTTGCGAGGGCGGTATCCGCAAAATAGAGCTTCGGCGCCTTGATCAACCGTTTGCTCAAATTGGCATGAAACGGTCGCAGCAAAAAAATTTGGTAACTGGCCTGCAGGATCGAGAGCCAGCGCTGCGCCGTCGGCTGACTGACACCGGCATCCCGGCCCAGCTCGCTCACATTCAAGATTTGGCCGGTGCGCAATACGACGAGTCGGAGGAAGCGTTCAAAGGTGTCTAAGTCTCCTACATTGGTTAGTTGGCGGACATCGCGCTCCAAAAAAAGCCGGATATAGCTGGCACACCACGTGCGCCGATCCAATTCCGGACGCGCACGGAGTTCCGGATATCCGCCACGCAGGATCCAGTCCGCTACGGCGTCCGGTGTGGATCGCGGCGACGCATCGCCACCATCGACTTCGTCCACACTACAAGGATACAGCGTCAACAGTGCCGCACGTCCGGCGAGCGATTGCGACACTCGTTCCATCAACAGAAAGTTTTGCGAACCGGTGAGGACATATTGGCCATACGTGTGGCGGTCGGCATCGACTATCCCTTGCAGATAACTGGGAAGATCGGGCGCATACTGGATTTCGTCGAAAATCACTGGCGGTGGATGGATCTGTAAAAAAGTCCGTGGATCCTGCAGCGCCAGCGCCCGCACATCGGGGTCTTCAAGCGACACATACGCATGCGAGGTATGCAGCAAGCTCTGACAGAGCGTACTCTTCCCCGTCTGCCGCGCGCCCGTTAAGATGATTACGGGAAAGCTCTTTACGGCTCGCAAAAAATAGTCAGTAAGTGCCCGTTGAAACATAGGAAAAGCCTATAACATCCATTATAAATATTCAATATTAAATTTGGCCACTCCTCCAAGATGGTTGCCGGAGACACTCTGAGCGTGTATTGATGATCGTGCACCGCTAACGCATGCACACATTTCTCCAACAACTGATTAACGGCCTGGCGTGGGGGAGCATTTATGCGCTGATCGCGCTCGGCTATACGATGGTCTACGGTGTCTTGAAGCTGATCAACTTCGCGCACGGCGATGTCTATATGATCGGCGCGATGACCGGCTACTACCTCGGCCGCGCCCTCGGGATCACGGAATCCGGCACCTTCTTCCAATTTTTATTAGTGCTCGGCGGCTCGATGTTCGTCTGCGGCGTGCTCGGTTTTTTGATCGAGCGCCTCGCATACCGACCGCTGCGCAATGCCCCACGACTCGCGGCACTCATTACGGCCATCGGCGTCTCGCTCTTTCTGGAATATGCGGGGCAATGGCTGTTCGGTCCCGATCCGAAACTCTTTCCGCCGCTGCTCACCGCACGGCCGGTATTCGCCGTCGGCGGCATCGTCCTCAACACGATCCAAGTCACGATTTTCGCCGTCTCGCTGACGATCGCGCTCGGTTTACGCTGGATTGTCATGCGCACGCGCATTGGCACCGCGATGCGCGCCGTCTCGTTCTCCCACACCGCGGCCCATTTAATGGGGATCAACGTGAATCGCGTGATCTCGTTCACGTTCATACTCGGCTCCGTGCTCGCAGCCGCGGCGGGTATTTTGGTCGGGATTTCGAATCCGAAAGTGGAACCGCTGATGGGCATTTTGCCGGGGTTGAAGGCCTTCGTCGCGGCGGTGTTGGGCGGGATCGGCAACATCCCCGGCGCATTACTGGGCGGCCTGCTGATCGGCGTCTCGGAATCGATGGTCGTCGGCTATTTATCCTCGACGTATCGCGACGCGCTCGCGTTCATTATCTTGATCGTGATTCTGCTGTGCCGTCCGCAAGGACTGCTCGGCGAGCGCGTGGTGGAGAAGGTGTGAACACATGGCGCGCATCGGCAAACTCATCGTATTGCTCGTCGGCCTCTGGGGATTGAATTGGCTGATCCAGGCATTCGCCGCCGACGTGTACGCGTACGAACTCCAGATCCTCAACTTGGTCGGCATCAATATCATCATGGCGACCAGTCTGAATCTCATTAACGGAATCACCGGACAGTTCTCGATCGGACACGCCGGTTTCATGGCGATCGGCGCGTACGTCAGCGCCGCGATGACGACATTCGGCGACCCGTGGATCGCCACGCATGGCGCATTCCTTCCCGCGAGTGTCCGCGAAACCGGGTGGTTTCTCTGCGCCTTGGCGACCGGCGGCGGCGTCGCGGCCGCGGTCGGCTGGTGCGTCGGCCTCCCGTCGTTGCGGCTGCGCGGCGATTACTTGGCGATCGCGACACTCGGGTTCGGCGAAATCATTCGCGTCGTCATTCTCAATCTGGACGTCGTCGGCGGGGCGCGCGGCTTTCCCGGCATTGCCGAACGCGCGAACTTTTTCTGGATTTACCTGTTCGTCTGCCTCACGGTCTGGATCCTCTGGCACTTAGTGCGAACGCCGAAGGGACAAGGTTTCTACGCCGTGCGCGAAGATGAAATCGCCGCCATGGCAATCGGGATTTCGACCACGCGCTATAAAGTCACGGCCTTCGTCATCGGCGCCTTCTTCGCCGGACTCGGCGGCGGACTGTTCGCCCACTATCTGACCTATCTCCACACCAACAGCTTCACCTTCATTCGTTCGTTCGAATTCGTCGCAATGGTCGTGCTCGGCGGTTTAGGCAGTTTCACCGGCTCCATCCTCGCCGCGATCCTCCTCACCGCGCTGCCAGAATTGCTCCGCACCGTCAGCGAATACCGGATGATCCTGTATTCGCTGTTACTCATCATCTTCATGTTAGTCCGCCGCGAGGGGCTGCTGGGGCGACGGGAATTTTCGTGGCAATGGATCCGTGCATTAGTACACCACCAACGGAGCCCGCGCTGATGCCCGCACTTCTCGACATCGCCCATTGCACGATGCGCTTCGGAGGCCTCACTGCGCTCGCCGATTTCAACGTGCAACTCGCTGCCGGCGCACTCATCGGCATCATCGGGCCAAACGGCGCCGGCAAGACCACGCTGTTCAATATCCTCACCGGCGTCTATCCGCCGACCGAAGGCACTATCACGTTTCAACAACAGGCCATCGCGGGACTCGCGCCACATCAAATCAACCGCCTCGGGATCGCGCGGACCTTTCAAAATATTCGGCTGTTCGGTGACTTGACCGTCTTGGAAAATATTACCGTCGCGATGCATCGCCGGATGCACAGCAACCTGTGGGGCGTGGCCCGCAGCAGCCGCCGCGCGCGCGCCGAGACGGAGACGATCGTCGCCGAGGCCACGACGCTGCTCGATCGCTTCGGCCTCGCCGCGCAAGCACCGCATCAAGCGCGCTCCCTCCCGTACGGCGACCAACGCCGTTTGGAAATCGCGCGCGCGCTTGCCACCCAACCGCAGCTGCTGCTGCTCGACGAGCCCGCAGCCGGGATGAATCCGACCGAAAAAAACGAATTGATCGGCCTGATTCGCTCGCTGCACGCCGACGGTTTGGGCATCATTCTGGTGGAGCACGACATGCACGTCGTGATGACCCTCTGTCCGCAATTGATCGTCCTCGATTACGGCGTCACGATCGCCCACGGCACGCCGACGGAGATCCGCCAAAATCCCAAAGTGATCGAGGCCTATTTAGGAGAGCCGTATCATGAGGTATAAGCGGCTATGTTAACCATCACCGACCTCCATGTGTGCTACGACGGAATCAAGGCGCTGCAAGGGGTCTCGCTCCACGTCGCGCCGGGCGAGATCGTCACGCTGATCGGCAGCAACGGCGCCGGCAAGACCACTCTGTTGCGGACCATTTCCGGTATCCTCTCCGCCACCGCCGGCCGTATCGCGTATGCGCGGAGCGGCGCCATGCAAGAACTGACGCAGCTGCCGCCGCACAGGATCGTCGCGGCCGGCGTCGTGCACGTTCCGGAAGGACGCTTGATCTTCCACAACTTGACGGTCCGCGAAAACTTAGCCCTCGGCGCCTATCAGCGCCGCGACACGCGCGCCATCGCGGACGATCTCGCGTTCGTCTTCAGTCTATTTCCGCGGCTGCATGAACGCCTCGCCCAATCGGGCGGCACCCTCTCCGGCGGAGAGCAACAAATGCTCGCAATCGGCCGCGCGTTGATGGCGCGTCCGCAACTGTTGCTGCTCGACGAACCGTCGCTTGGCATCGCACCGGCGCTGGTGCAACAAATCTTCGCCACGCTCAAGACGATCAACCAACGCGGCGTCACGATCCTGCTCGTCGAACAAGACGCGTTCCTCGCGCTCGAAACCGCACACCGCGGCTATGTCTTAGAAACCGGCCGGATCGTGCTGGAAGGCGCCGCCGCCGCGTTGCTCCACAACCCCGAAGTCCGCCACGCCTATCTCGGACAGTAGACCAACCATCCTTACATGACGCTCGCTGGCTAATTTAAACTTGCCGCAGGATCACCCACTCTGCGCGTTTTGCAGAGAAAAACACCCGCGCATTCCATTGTAGGACTCCTCCTACAGACTGCACGCATTCGATAAAGCACGGTTTTTTCGACACTCCCCATGGCACTCGACTTGCTCAACATCCAGGCTGGAGTGGTGTGGACCCTTACATGGGGCTGGGGGGGACTGTGACAACACGAACGATTAGGAATCACAGCAACGATCGGGGACAAACGCCCTACTCTGCTTTCATAGGAGCCGCCCTCACCCTGCTCCTGTCAGCCTGCGGACCGATCACATTGAACACCACCAGTACCACAACCGAAACCACCGCCACTACATCCGGCGACCTCACGATCAGTGGAGCCTTTGAAATCCCCCGCACCGCCAATCCGGCGTTGCACCGCAAGCAGGTAACGACGCGCCCGCGCTGGGTCAAGAGCACCGACGAAACGTCCGCGACGGGCGTCTGCGCGCTGCTCGATGCGCAATTCAGGAGCATCGCGTCGGTCGCGACCGACAGCGACGGCCGCTATCGCTTCTCTATCAACACGACTGACATCATCGATGGGCACAACGAGCAAAGCGGTGGCCGGCTGACGGCGCATGTCCGCTGTACGACCGGCGCGACGACAACGCAACATCCGATCATCGCCATGGTCTCGGTCTCCGACACGTCCACGGCCGTCACCACGGCCATCGCGGCCGGGGCCTCGCCGCTGGAAGATTTGCGCACGAACACCGGTTCCACCACGACGAGTTTACTCCTCTACCAGGGGAGTCAGACGGAGAGCGGCGCCCACTTCAACCCCCTCACGGCGGATGCCACCACCGCCCCGGCACCGCTCGCGGGGATCGGCTCCGTGCTGAAATTAGCGGCCAATGCCATCACCGTGACCGACGCGAGCCAAACGAATGGTGCCAGTGCCGCAATGGCTCGGAAGGCCGTCGATGCGAACGCGGAGACCAGCCTCGCGGCCAACACCGCGGATGAGAGCGTGAACTTCCTGCAAACGGTCGTGGCTGCCTTGAACACCGGCGAGACGTTGACCGATGGCACGTCGCCGTTTGATGTCCTCGCGCGTCTCACCGACCCGGACGCCGTCGACGAGTCGTTGTTGGCGACGATCGTGTCCACGCTGCGCGACCGCCAGATTGCGACCACGGCCGCACAAATCCGGTCCGCCTCGACCCTCCTGCAAGACGTCCGGCAGACATTGACCGTGTTGTCCGAGAGTCCGCAGATCCTCACTGCGCTCGATGACGACCCCGATGCGGCCGCGTTGGCGGTTGGCGGCATCCTGAAAGGGAGCACGGGGACCATGATGCGGCAGCTGACGGCCAATGACACACTCATCAATGTCATCATGACGATGGCGTCCCAGGTCCAGACCCCGGCGAAGGGGGGCGGCAACAGCATGACGGCACTCCTCAACGGTTTCGGCGATTTGATTCAGCCGGAGACGGTCGTCGCCGCGGCGGCGAATTCGGACGTGGCACAAAGCATCAACGCCATCGTGATGAGGACATTAAATAACGCCGCGGGGATCGACACGCGCGTCACCAAGTCGCTCGGCGAGGGACTACAGGCCAAGGCGACCGACGCCGCATTCTGGGAGACCTTTACCGCGGGCGAATTCGTGGACGCGACGAAGATCGACAACTTCGTGGATTTCTTCGACGTCTCCGCCCAGCAGAATCTGTTCGACACGGATACCAGCGACGGCCAAATGATCGACTGGAACGCCCTCCTCAGTACCGTCGATTATTCAGTCGACTATGCGGCGCTCGACGCCGGCGATTTTTCGGGACTGACCGACGACTGGTTCACGAGCGCCACGGTTGAGTACGATCTGGCCTCCTGCACGTTCAGCGGCGGCGACTGGTGCGGCGGCAGCCCTGGTTGGCAATGGCAATGCGGTTGTGACGACTACTGCACGACACGGGGCGATTGCTGCAGCGACAAGGTCGCGACCTGCGGCGAAAACACCTACGTCCACTGGCTCATCCAATGGGGATACGATCCGGCCGATGCCAACGGCATCGCGATGGGGACGACGCAGGATAGCGATGGTGATTTGGTCGTCGATAGCAACGACAACTGTCTCTACGACTACAATCCGGACCAGGCCGATGACGACAGCAACGGGATCGGCAATATCTGCCAAGACTCGGACCACGACGGGGTACGGGACCTGGCGGACAATTGCCCCGCGCTCGCAAACGGCGGACAATACGACTCCGACTACGACGGCATCGGCAACGCGTGCGACGACGACGCGGCACTCGCGGATACCGACAGCGACGGCGTCGCCGACGACACCGACAACTGCCCGAATGCGGAGAACGCGGACCAGGCCGACTTCGACGGCGACGGCAGCGGCGACACTTGCGACCCCGACGCGGACGGCGACTTAGCCTATGACACGTACGACAACTGCCCGACGTTGGCCAACGAACAAACCGATACCGACTGGGACGGATTGGGCAATGCCTGTGACGAGGATGACGACGGCGACGAGTTGCATGATCAGTATGACAACTGCCCGATCGTCGACAATGCCGACCAGGCCGACCTTGACGGCGACGGGGACGGCGATGCGTGTGAGAACGATAGCGATGGCGACGGCGTCGAGGACGTAGCCGACAACTGCGTCGACACCGTGAACGCGGATCAGGCCGATATCGACTGGGATGGCGCGGGCGATGGCTGCGACGCCGACATCGACAACGATAGCGTACCAAACGACGAGGACAATTGCCGAGACACCTCCAACATCGGCGAATCCAGCTGGGTGATGGATGGGGACGGCAATTGGCAATTGGTCAGCGATCCCCAAACCGATACCGATACGGACGGGATCGGGGATGCGTGCGATGACGACACGGATGGCGATGCCGTTCCCAATACACTCGACAATTGTCCGCTCCTGGAAAACACCGAACAAGCCGACCGCGACGCAGACGGCGAGGGCGATCTCTGCGACGATGCCGACTCCGACAACCTGGCCGACAACATCGACAATTGCCCTGAGAGCTGGAACAGCGACCAGACCGATACGGATAGCGACGGCGACGGCGACGCCTGCGATGACGACGACGACGCCGATGGGGTAGCTGACGAAGGCGACAACTGCGCGCTCATCGGCAACGAGGATCAGACCGACACCGACAGCGATGGCCAAGGAGACGATTGCGACAGCGATGTGGACGGCGACGGCTATGCGAATGCGGCGGACAACTGTCCTGCCGCATACAATGATCAAAGCAATACGAACGTCTTTGAAGACACGAGATTCTACGACACGGACTCCGCTCCCCAAACGGCCGTACGCGCGGATTTCAACGAGGACGGCGCAGTAGATTTGGCCGTCGGCAACTTTGACGCCGCGAGCCTCTCGCTCTTCTGGGGATGGTTCTCCTGGCAAATGACTCCTGCGGATGCGATCCCGCTCTCGGATGCACCGACGGATCTCTTCGCGCAGGACCTCAACAACGACGCACATGTCGACCTGTTGATCATCTATGGCGCGGCGGGATCGAACCGCATGGAGTTTCGCCCCGGCAACGGCGATGGCTCATTCGGGGCGGAGACGGTGTACACGTCGGATCAGGTCCATCAATTCATGACCCCGAATTTGGCGGACCTGGATGGCGATGGGGATGCCGACCTCGTCGTGATGGACCTGGAAACGAACGACCTGCTGATCATGCCCAACGATGGCGACGGGGCGTTCGATACCAGCAACGCCGTCCGCTATCCGTTAGACGCCGCACCGGCCGTGCTGACGGCAGATGTCGACGCGGACGGCCTGACGGACGTCGTCGCGAATTACAATGACCACATCGGGGTGTTGCGGAATCTCGGCGATGGCACTCTCGACAGCGTTGTCGCGTCCGGCAGCTTCAGCGGCTTAACGGAGTTGATCGCCGCCGATTTTAACCCGGACGGGGCAATCGACTTGATCGGCATGGACAATGGAAGCGTCGTGCTGCTCCGCAATGACGGCACGGGCACCTTCGGCGAGGCCGAAGTCCTCGTGACGCCGACGTATCTCAGCAGCTTTGCCGTTGGCGACATCAATAGTGACAGCGCACTCGATCTTGTAACGGGATATCTCTGGACCGCGACCATCACCGTGGCCCTGGGGAATGGCGATGGCACGGTGACGGGCGTGGGGTTCATTGAGAACGGCGATAATTTACACCCCTATCGCCTCCAACTTGCCGACTTCGATAGTGACGACGAGACGGATCTGCTCGCCATCAATCGCGAAAACAGTTCGATCACGATCGCACGAAATTTCGGCGATGCCATCGGCGATGCCTGCGACGACTCCGATGAAGACGGTCTGATGGATGATGTCGACAATTGCCGCACCGTCACGAATGTCGATCAACTCAACTACGACAGCGATACCGAAGGCAATGCCTGCGACACCGATGATGACGACGATGAGATCATTGATGACTGGGACAACTGCGCCACCGTGGCGAATGCCGAGCAAACCGACACCGACAGCGACGGCGCCGGCGACTTGTGCGATTGGCTCAGCCGATCCGAATCGTGGTGGACGATCACTGAGACCTCTCCGAATAGTGGCGCGACGCTCGCCAATACCCTCGTCGTCTTTACCGCAGCGGAATATATGCCGGACAGCGCGTACGACAGCACCCCGGTCGCCACGTTCACTGGGACCTCCATATTGACCGGGGAGACGTGGATTGACATTCGTGTCGAATATCCCTCCCTCTGCAGTGCAACGCTCTATCACGACGACGACACGACCTCGGAACTCAGCTGCGGATACTATAGTGGCGATACCGAATACTTCAGTCTCTCGGGCAACTTTGCGGAAGACGTCGATTATCTGATCCTCAATCACAATACCGATGCCGACAACGACGGGCTCTACGCGTGGCAAGACAATTGTCCCTATGCCGTCAACGGTGACCAGGCCGATTACGACAGCGATGCGCTCGGCGACGCGTGCGACGACTATGACAGCGATGGGGTCATGGACGATGTCGACAATTGTCGGGAGATCACCAATATCGATCAAGAAGACGACAACGCCAATGACGTTGGGGACTACTGCGAAGATCTGAACGAGAATGGCACTACGGACGGGAATGAAGACTCGGATGCGGACGGCGTCGATGACTTACATGACGCGCTGCCGGCGGATGACACGGAATATGCAGACACGGACAACGACGGTACTGGTGACACGGCCGACACGGACGACGACGACGACACCGTCGCAGACACTGACGACAACTGTGTCTTGGCGGCCAACAGCGATCAGGCAGATACGAACGGAAATGGCGTGGGCAATGCCTGCGAACCGTCGGCACTGACCGGCCTGATGATCTGGTTGAACCTCGACAGCAACTACTTTTCGAACGACGGCGATCTGCTCAGCGCAATGGCCGACTACTCGGGCAATTCGCTCCACGCCTGGATGCCGGAGGTGGGCTCACGTCCGACCTTTGCGACCAATGCCATTAATGGACATCCAGCCGTGCGCTTCGACGGCATCGACGATTGGCTGCTCATTTATAACACGTCCGCACTCGCAACACCGATTGTCGATATGTTCGTCGTGATGGCCGCGACAGGCGACGCCACAAATGACCCGGTGCTGTACGTCCCCGACGACGAGACCGATTACGATACTTGGAGTTTCGGCCACGTCTCCGATGGCGTGGTCTGGGCGAATGCCAACACACGCGAAGAAAGTGCATGGACCAGTGCCGCGGCGGCAGAGCCCGCACTGTACAACTTTGAAACGGCCACGCACAATGTGCGGCATAACGGCGTTCAAATCCTCGATGCGACCGGCGGAACCGTGCTCACCTCCGCGTCGCCCCCGTTGATCATTGGTACCGACTTCGAAAACTACTTACAGGGCGACATCGCCGAAGTGATGCTCTTCAATCGCACGTTGAGCACAAGCGAGCGCCGCTCGTTAGAATGCTACCTCAGCGAGAAATACGAACTCGGCATCAGTTTCTGCAACGACGATGAGGATGACGTCTGGAACGCCGTGGACAATTGCCCGCGCACGACCAATGCCGGTCAGGACGACATGGACAGCGACGGCCTCGGCGACGATTGCGACAGCGATATGGACGGCGATTGGACCGAGGATGTCAGCGACAATTGTCCGGGACTCGCGAATCCGACACAGGCCGACGGCGACTGCGACGGCCTCGGCGATGACTGCGATCCAGAGAGCCTCACCGTGACCACGGCCGATACGCACGGCATGGTCTCTGCCGACTCGGGCAATATTACGGCCTGCCGGAATGGCGATGCCAGTACGTGCGACGATACATTCGTGTACGGAAGCAGTGTCTCGCTCACGGCCACGCCCGACGCCGGTTACGTGTTTGCCGGTTGGACCGGCGATTGTTCAGGCTTCTCGACATGCGATCTCACGATGGACGGCACTAAAGCGGTCAGCGCATCGTTCGTCGATCCCAGCAACTTGGTGCTCTTCGCGTCACGTCGCAACTTGAACGGCGATCCGTCAAGCGCGTCGGGATATTATAATATCTGGGCCGCGTCGTCGGATGGCAGCGTGATGACGACGATCACGAATCTCACGCTGGCGAATGCGCAGTCCCCACAATTTTCTCCGGATGGGACCAAGATTCTCTTTGTGTCCAATCGCAGCATTACGGAGCCCTACCCTGATGAGCCGCTCGCCGTCTCGAATACCTACAACCTCTGGCTGATGGACCCGGACGGCACCAATGCCGCACCGCTGACGCAGCTGACGGCGGCGGATACCAGTTGCTATCATCCGCGCTGGTCGCCGGATGGGACAAAAATCATTTACACGTCGCTGCAGGCCCTGGATGGAACGGATGTCGTCGATCCGAGCGGTATCGAAAATGTGTGGGTCATCAACAGCGATGGCACGGGTCGTACGCCACTCACAACGAACGCCGCTTCGTATACGGACAATCAGGAACCGGAGTGGTCGCCGGACGGTGCGCAGATCGTCTTTTTCTCGCGCCGCGCATTGAATGGCGACGACGCGAATGCCGGCGTCTACAATCTCTGGCTGATGGGGAGTGATGGCACCAATCCCCAGCCGTTAACCACGTTGACGGGTGCGAACGCGCATAACTACTACGCGGCCTGGGCGCCCGATGGGACGACGATCTATTACCGATCGCTTGCCGACATCAGCGGCAGCGACAATATGGGTGCCTCAGCCAACATCTGGTCGATTGCGGTGGGTGGGACAAACCGCGTTGCGCTGACCACCTTTAATGGCGCCTCGCTGGACATTGATGCACGCGCCCCTGCGATCTCTCCGAACGGCACTTACATTGCGTTTGTTACCAATCAACAGATTGCCGATCCAGCCACTGGCGGCGGCAGCCAAAATATCTGGGTCATGGAGAGCGACGGCAGCAACGCCACGCCATTAACCACGTTGACTGGAACCGGCGAGCCGCACACGGGAAATCCGCAGTGGTCACCCGACGGGTTGCAGATCGCGTATGAGTCCGATGGCCACTTAGACGGTTCCGATGCGGCGAATGCCGAGTATACGCCGAACATTTGGATCATGAATAACGATGGCACGGGGAAATTGCCGCTCAGCAATGCAACCGGCGATTATGTCGCGGGCGCCGATTCACCGCAGTGGAACAGCTACGACGCAAATGATTTGGATCGGGACCACGCTGACGACAGCACCGACAATTGCGCCGGTCTGTGGAACTACAACCAACTCGACAGCGACAGCGACGGCAGCGGCAATGCGTGCGAGACCGACGATGATAACGACACCATAACCGATGCCAGCGACAATTGCCCGCTGCTCAACAACGCCGATCAGGCCGACTTCGATAGCGACGGCACCGGCGACGCCTGCGACAGCGACGCGGACGGCGACAGCGTGGCGGATTCGATCGACAACTGTCTCGGCCTCAATGATGCGGATCAAGGCGACAGCGATGGCGACGGCGAAGGCGACCCCTGCGATGTCGACGACGACGGCGACTCGATCACCGATGTCGGCGACGTCTGCCCGAACGTGTCCGATGTCGCTCAGGCCGATGCCGACACCGACGGCGTCGGCGACGCGTGTGATCTGAACGCCAGCGTTGCGCCGGCCTTGTGGTTGCGTGCCGATGCAGGGATCACCAAGGACGGCAGCAACCTGGTCAGCATCTGGAAGGACCAGAGCGGCAACGACTACAATGCCGCGCCCACCGTCGATCCCGAGCTGTGGGTCGACGCCCAACTGGGTGGCAAACCAGTGATCCGCTTCGACGGCTCGACTGCGGAAGGCGGCTATCAGTCGACGTTGACCTCCGCGTTGACCAGCCCCTACACCATCATCTCCGTGCATGCGATCAACGCCTATCACAATTATGGCGCCGTCTATTATATTGCCGACAGCAGCTTTGGCATCCTGACCGGCACCGACGCGGAAGTCCCATGGACCCGCCTCACGAATAATCCGAGCCAACCGACCCTTGCGATTGGCGAGACCGGCTATCACCTCATGACTACGGTGCATTACGATGAAGCGGCCGCCACCTACGCCATCGATACAGTCTCCCTCTCCACCAGCGACTATGGCGGAGCGAACACCCTCACTGGTCTGTGCATCGGCGGGGCGTGCGGCGGCATGACCATGGATGGCGATATCGCAGAAATCCTCGTTTTCCCCGGTGCGCTCTCGACCGCGGATCGCGCGGCCGTCGTGTGCAACTTGAGCGACAAGTACAGCTTCGGCACCACCGGCTGCACCGATGACGACGCGGACGGCGTCCGTGAGGCGGCCGACAACTGTCCGACCGATGCCAATCCGAGCCAGACCGACACCGACGAAGACGGCGAGGGCAACAGCTGTGACACCGACGATGACAACGACGGCACGCTGGACGATGACGACGCCTTCCCGCTCGATGCGGCGGAGACGCTGGACACCGACGGCGACGCCATCGGCAACAACGCGGATCTGGACGATGATGGCGACGGCACCGACGACGGCAGCGACAACTGCCCGCTGGTGGCCAACGCGGATCAAGCCGATGCCAATGGCGACAGCACCGGCAACACTTGCGATTTCGATAGCGACTCCGACGGCGACGGGTACATCGACGCCTACGACGCCTTTGCGGATAATGTCCTGGAGCACCTGGATACGGACGGCGATAGCGACGGCGACAACGGGGACACCGACGACGACGGCGACACCGTGGCGGATACCACAGACAATTGTTGGTTTGTCTCGAACCTCGACCAGACGGACACCGATGCCGACGGCCTCGGGGATGCCTGTGAACTCTCCGCGGTAGGCACCAAGACCCTGTGGCTCCGGGCCAGCGACCTCACGAGCTTGAGTGATGGCGACCCGGTCTCGACCTGGACCGATGCCTCCGGTGCCGGCAACGACGCCACCCAAACCACCGAAGAGCGCCGCCCGACCTTCCGCACCAATGTCGTCGGCGGCAAACCGGTCATCCGTTTCGATGAATTCGATGACGGGCTATCGATCGCCGACAGCGCCACATACAAGACACCGGTCGTACAACTCGTCCTCGTGGCCAAGTCGACGAGTTCAGGCCGCACCCTGATCGGCTACCCGCACGATACCACGCACACCGATCCATATTACCGGTGGTCTTTCGGGCATGCCGGTTCGGACGCCATCAATTTGCGGATCGGGTCGAACTTCGAAGACACCACGGCCAACGCCGGTTGGGCCGATATGGGGCTCTATGCCTACGAGACCGAGACCCGCAATGTCTACCACAACGGCACGCTCTTTTACCAAGGGACCTCGGGGGAGGCCGTCACCTACCCGAACGCCACCGGCCTCCGGATCGGATACAACGCGGACGGCCTGGAAAACCTCACCGGGGACATCGCGGAGATCTTGCTCTTCGATCAGGCCTTGACGGCGCTGGAACGACGGACGGTCACCTGCGCCCTCAGCACCGAATATACACTCGGTCTCCCCGATTGCGATGACGACCTCGACCATGTCGCCAACGGCACGGACAATTGCGGCGCGGCCGACAACCCGGATCAAGCCGACTTCGATGGCGACTCGATCGGCGACGCCTGCGACGATGATGAAGATGGCGATTCCGTCACGAACGACAACGATAACTGCCTCAGCCTCGTCAACAGCGACCAGGCCAACAGCGACGACGACGCCTCCGGCGACGCGTGCGACAGCGACGACGACGGCGATAGCGTCGCGGACGGTTCCGACAACTGCCCGCTGCTGGCAAATGCGAGCCAGACGGACACCGACGCCGATACAATCGGCGATGATTGCGATCTGGATCTGACGCCCGCCCTGTGGCTCCGCGCGGACGGCGGCGTCACAAAAGACGGATCGGGATATGTCAGTCTCTGGAAAGACCAGACCAGCCTCAGCAACGACGTGACAGAGGATAGCAGCGATTGGCAACCGCAACGCATCGACGGCGCAGTGAATAGCCTCCCAGCGCTGCGTTTCGACGGGATCGATGATCGTCTCGAGACCGCCACCGCCCTGTTCCTGGGGAACGATTCACGCAGCCTGTTCGCGGTCTATAAGCCGACGAACGATTGGCAAGACGGGTCCATGACGACGGTCGCCGGACAGGGTGGACCGACCGACGCGGATACGCAATTCCTCCTCCAGTCGAATCCGCTGGGTGATCCGTACCTGGCGTGGGGGATGAGTGGTCTGTCCGGTCCGGAGCGGACTACGGCCTGGAAGATCGGCAGCGCCGACTTCGACAATTCATCGGGCACCGTCCGCCTCTTCAAAGACGGCACCCTGCTCACCTCCGATACGAAAACGTTCAACACCAACGACACCCCCTTCGTCATCGGCACGAAGTACGCCAGCTGGAGTTATTCGGAATTCTTCGACGGGGATATCGCCGAAGTCCTGGTCTTCGGGGGCACACTCACGGATGCCGACCGGAACGCCGTCGAATGTTACTTGAGCGACAAGTATGCCCTCGCCCTCACGGGGTGTGATGACGGCGATCTGGACGGCCTCCGGGCAGCCTTAGACAACTGCCCGAACGATGCCAATGCGGGTCAGGAAGACGCCGACTCGGACGGCGATGGAGATGCCTGCGACACCGACATCGATAACGACGGGGCACTCAACGCCGACGACGCCTTCCCGTACGACGCCGGCGAGACACTCGACACGGACGGCGACGGCGACGGCAATAACCTCGACACCGACGATGACGGCGACACGAGCGCCGACGGGAGCGACAATTGTCCGCTCGTGCCGAACCAAGGGCAGGAGGATACGGATACCGATGGAACCGGCGACGCCTGCGAGACGTACACCCCGGCGCTCCTCGATACGACGTTCGACACCGACGGCATCGCCAGCATCGACGCAACGGATGAAGATCAAGCCGATAGTCCGACCGATGTCGTCGTCCAATCCGACGGCAAGGTCCTCACCGTCGGATATGGCCCCACGACCGGCGGCAACTACGACTGGCTCCTCACCAATTTCAACACCGACGGGAGCCTCAACACGAGTTTCAATACGAGCGGCCTGCTCCGCTTCCCCGTCGGCAGCGGCAACGAGGAGGCACACGGCGTGGCACTGCAGTCGGACGGCAAGATCATCGTGGCCGGACACACCATGGCCGACGATTGGGATTACGCCCTCGCCCGCTTCAACGCGGACGGCACGATCGACACGATGTTCGGGATCGACGGCATCGCCACCGGTGACTTGGTCGGACCCAGCGACCACGATTACGTCCAAGACGTCGTCGTCGACGCCAGCGACCGGATTGTGATCGCCGGCACGACCGGCGGATACTTGACCGTTGCGCGCTTCATGCCGACCGGCGATTTAGACTTCGGCTTCGCCGACGGCGGTGTTTTCCAGGCAACGGCGTATTCAATGACGGCGCAGGGCATCGCCCTCGATGCCAACAATGAGCAGATCTATCTGGCCGGCATCGAATATTCTAGTGCAGACGAGGCCTGGGAATTTGCGGTCACTTGCCTCGACTTCAACGGCAACGAGTGCGCCGGCTTCGGCACGAACGGCCATGCATTAGAACAGATCGGGACCTACACCGAGGCCGCAGTCGCCGACATCCTTGTCCAACCGAACGGCAAGGTCGTCGTGGCCGGCCGCATCCAGGATTTTGGAGTCAATCATCTGGCCGTCGCCCGTTTCACCACGGCTGGGGCACTGGACACCGGATTCGGTAACAACAACGGGGCCTACGTCCTACCCGACATCGCCACCTTCTATAACACCAGCGCGGCCGACGCCATCGGCCGCCAGAGCGACGGCTCGCTGGTCGTGGCCGCTCACGCCACCCATGGAGAGGCGTCGTACGCGAAAAGTGTGTTTGCGTTGATCCGTCTCACCTATCAGGGGGAATTAGACACGTCCTTCGACGACGACGGCATCCTGTTTGCAACTACGGCCGACGGCATAGGTGGCAGTCTGCAAGCCCTCGCGGTGCGCTCCAACGACGCGCTCGTCGCGTTAGGCACCTCGCGCGTGCCGCACCTCGACGTCTCCGACCCGGAAAATCCGGTCTGGGAGTGGTTGGCCACCGATTCGATCCTCTTCCAATTCGAGAGCGGCCTGCCGGACAGCGTCGCCGAAGACACCAACGACTATTGCAGCGACACGCTCGATAACGACGCCGACGGCCTGACCGATTGCGATGATAACAACTGCATCGGCTCCATCGCGTGCGGCGGCACGGCGGAAGCGGTGGCCTTCACGTCCTATCGCCGACTCGACAGCGCCGACCTCCCCGCCGATCCGCTCGTCAACAATATCTGGAGCGTCCTCCTCGACGGGACCACCTTGACCCCCGCGACGACGATCACAACGGCCGATGCGCACAGCTATGAACCGCAATGGTCGCCCGACGGCACCAAGATCGCATTTTACTCGTCGCGCCACCCCGATGGCAGCGACGCGCTGAACAGTAACTCCATAGCAAACATCTTCGTGATGGATGCGGATGGCACCAATCTGCTGGCACTCACGGCCACTACGGCCTCCGATACCGGTCATTATCAACCGTCCTGGTCGCCGGATGGGACACAGCTCGCCTTCACCAGCGCCCAAAATCCGGACGAGAGCAACTCCACCGTCTCCACGCGCAATATCTGGGTCGTCAATGCCGATGGCACCGGGCTCAACGCGCTTACGACGCTCACGAGCTCCACGGCGCTTTGCTTCACACCACAGTGGTCGCCCGACGGGACCAAGATCCTCTTCAACAGCAACCGCAAACTCGACGGTTCGGACAACCTCACCGACAACGGGAATTATAACATCTGGACCGTCGACGCGGACGGCACCGACCCGACGCCCCTCGCAGGCATCGATGTCTCAGCGATCCAACAACAAGATGCGCAGTGGTCGCCCGACGGAACCGAGATTGTCTTCGTGTCCAATCGCGACATCGACGGATCCGCCGCCCTCAGTCCGAACGGGGCCTATAACCTCTTCGTCATGAACGCGGATGGAACGGGCTTGACCGCGTTGACCACGACGGAACTCGACGGGGCCGTGCTCCATATGGATCCGCAATGGTCGCCGGATGGCACCAAGATCGTCTTCGACTCGACGCGGGTGTTGGACGGCTCCGACGCCGCGCTGAACGGCGGCGCAACGATGAACCTGTGGGTCATCAATGCCGATGGGACCAGCCTCACACCACTGACCACATCTACCGACGATGGGATCACGAGCGGTCTCCCGCGATGGTCATCTGATGGGGCGTGGATCGTGTTCCAATCGCAGCTCAACCCCGACGATCCGACGTCGAGCCACGTCAACCCCTCGTGGAACATCTGGGTCATCCAGGCCGGCGGGACCGGATTGGCGCCGCTCACAACGGTCCGCGACGAGTCGATGGACAATGAATCCAGCGACCCGTTACCATAAAGAGGTGCGCACTGGCGGCATGAGAAAATTTTGGTTCATATTGGGACTCTGCGGCCTGCTCGCGAGTGTCGCGGGCTGCAAGGCCGTGGTCACGGAGCCCGATGGCGGCACGACACTCGGCGGCTCGGATTCCGAATTGGGTGGCGCCGGCGCGACCGGCACCGATCAAGAAAATACCGACGACGGCGGGGAAGTCGTCCCCACGGGAGGAACGCCCACGCCGATCCCGATCGAACTCCCCGGCGCCAGCGAATACGATCGCTCCACCTTCGACGCGACCACGATGGAGTAATTTCCGCGCCCGCATAATGAACACTCGCTGTCGCCCATCAGGTCAATAAGCACTCGATCGCTGCACCACGTGGTAAGCAGACACTCCCTGTTTCGTCTGTCAGACAATTCCTACACGCGGAGGTATTGAATCGGGCATGGTATTTTGCCCGCCGCGGGTGGCCGTTCGCTTGCATTGGCAACTGGGGTGAGTCTCAGCCCGCATCGGGCCAGGGGGGGCACTATGACAACACGGACCCGCGCTGTTCAGTTGACGTGGTGGCTGGCCATCGGCATTCTCCTCCCCGCGTGCGGCGCGATTACCGCGAACGCCCCGGCGACCACCAGCACGAACCCCAACGGCATCACGATCACCGGGACCTTCACCCTGCCGACCGGCACGCTTGCCGACCTCGGCGCCGGCACGGCGGCCGTGCGCAAGGCCGCGGGCGGCGCCTCGCACAAGGCCGCGACAACCGTCAGCCTCAGCGAAACGGCCGTCGCCGTTGGCACCTGTGAACTCCTCGACAGCACGTTCGCGGTCCTCGACACGGCCGCGACGCAGGCCGACGGCACCTTTGCGTTCGACGTGCCCCACCTCGCTGCGCTCCGCGATACGACAAACACGGACGACGCCGCGACGCTCTGCTTTCACCTCCGTTGCGCCGTCGCCACCCCGGACGGGGACCCGATTACGGAAGTGGCCAGTCATTGCCTCGATCGCGCCACCACGGAAACGGCCTTGCTGGATGCCGACCCCGCCACGGCCCCGCTCGCGGACCTCCCCGTCTCCAACGCGTCGAGTGTCACCAGCGTACTCGCCTACGCCGACACCGCCTTCAACCCGCTGACCGCCACGGCCGCGACGCCACCGCCGGCCCTGGCCGCGCCGACTCAGTATTTGCCCGCCCTCGACGCCGCCGTTACTATCGCCGCCACGGCCGGCGACGCCACGGCCACGGCCCAGACCGTCGATGGCTCGCTCGCCTTTCTCCTCGCCGCCACCGCCGCGTTGAATGACGGCACCCCGCTCGCCGATGGGACCGCCCCGGCCGCCGCCATCGCCCAGCTCTTCACGGCCGATGCGACCACCGCCGCCGCCACCCTCGACGTCCTGGCCGCGGCTTTGCAGAACACCGACGGGCTCGGCCACACGACCGCCACGACGTTGCGCGCCGTGACCGCGACGACCGAGGACGTCACGGCCGCGGTCGGATTGCTGGCCGCGCATCCGAACTTTGCCGCCGCCCCCCGCACCACCACCGCCCTGCTCGTCGGCGGGCTCATCTTGGGGAGCACGCCCACCGCGCTCCTCCAGATGGTCGCCACCGACACCAGCATCGGCACGCTCGTGACCTTCGCCACCACCGCCGCGACCGCTGCGGCCCCCACCAGCACCACCGCCGCGACCCAGGCCACGCATCTCAGCGCCCTGTTCGAACCCGCGCTCGTCCTCGCCGCCGCCCGCAATCCCGCCGCGGCCCAGGCCATGACCGCGATGCTGACCGAAGTGTTTGCCGCCCCCCGCGTCACCACCGCGACCGTCACCGCGCTCGGCAGCGGCCTCACCGCGCAGGCCGCCAATCCCGCCTTCTGGGGCACCCTCGCGACCGACACCACCGCCGACGCCACGGCCATCACCCGGCTCGTCGCGTTTGTCGACCAGGCGCACGCCGCGAACGTCGTCGACACCAATGCCGCGGACGGCACCACCCTCGATTGGGGCCAACTCTTCACCGCCGTCGACCTCCAGACCGACTGGGCGGCCATGGACGCCGCCACCTTTACCGCCCAGACCAGTGACTGGATCGAACAGAGCACCCTGCTCTTCAACACGGCCAGTTGCACCTATGCCGGCGGGAATTTCTGCGGCGGGCTGAACGCCGGCGGCAGCTGCGCCTGCGACGACGATTGCGTGCCGCGCGGCGACTGTTGCCCAGACAAAGTCGCCACCTGCGGCGCCAACACCTGGGCCACGTTCCTGACGACGTGGCAGGTCGACGTGAAAGACACGACCCTCTGGAGCACGACCTTCGCCCCGGCCACGGACGCCGACAGCGACGGCGACGGCGTCGCCGATGCCCAGGACAATTGCGGCTGGTGGTGGAATCCCGAC
This sequence comes from Deltaproteobacteria bacterium, assembly GCA_016210045.1. Taxonomy (NCBI): domain Bacteria; kingdom Pseudomonadati; phylum Myxococcota; class Myxococcia; species Deltaproteobacteria bacterium. Next base: position 92,939 of record JACQUX010000021.1, read on the forward strand.
CAGGCCGACGCCGACGGCAACGGCTTCGGGGATGCGTGCAGCGACACCGATCACGACGGCGCGTTCGACGACTGGGACAATTGCCCCACGACGTGGAATCCCGACCAAGCCAATACCGACTATTGGGCCGACAGCGCCGGCGATGCCTGCGACCTCGATGCCGACGGCGACGGCACTCCGCGGACCGCCGACAATTGCCCCGGGCTCTACAATCCGGACCAAACGGACAGCGACGACGACGGCCGCGGCGACGCGTGCGATGGCAAAGACACCGACGGCGACGGCTGGCTCGACAGCTGGGACAACTGCCCGCGCGTGGATAACCCGGACCAAATGAATACGGATTATTGGGCCGATGCCGACGGCGATGCCTGTGACGCCGATGATGACGGCGACGCGGTCGCCGACACGCACGACAACTGCCCCGTCTATTGGAATGCCGACCAGACCGACACCGACGACGACGGCGAGGGTGATTGGTGCGATGGGAGCGATAGCGATCAGGACGGCTGGCTCGATCTGTATGACAATTGCGCCACCGCCCCGAACCTCGATCAGGCCGACAGCAACTGGGACGGCGAGGGCGATGCCTGCGACAGCGACGACGACGGCGACGGCGTCGCGGACGCGAGTGACAACTGCCGCCTCGCCTGGAACCTCGAGCAAACCGACAGCGATGGCAACGGGCGCGGCGACGCCTGCGACGGCACCGATACCGACGGCGACGGCTGGATTGACGTCTCCGACAACTGCGACACGGTCAAGAATCCGGACCAGCTCGACAGCAACTGGGACGGCGAGGGTGATGCCTGCGACAGCGACGACGACGGCGACGGCGTCGCGGACGCCACGGACACATGCCGGTTGGCCTGGAACGCCGATCAAGCGGACGCGGACGGCAACGGGCTCGGCGATGCCTGCGACGGGACCGATACGGACGGCGACGGCTGGATCGATAGCGCTGACAACTGCGACACGGTCTCGAACCTCGATCAAGTGAACACCGACTACTGGGCCGATGCCGCCGGCGATGCCTGCGACGACGATGACGACGGCGACGACGTGGCGGATAGCCACGACACCTGCGCCGGCTATTACAACCCCGACCAGGCCGACAGTGACGGCAACGGCCAGGGCGACGCCTGCGACGGAACCGATGCCGACTTCGACGGCGTCATGGACAGCGTCGATAACTGCCCGTACCTGCCCAACCCCGATCAATTCGACACCGACAGCGACGGCGCCGGGAATTATTGTGACCTCGACGGCCTGACCATGCTCGCCGACGGCCCGGATGACCTCCCCGCCGCCGACTTCGACGGCGACGGAGTCCCAGACAGCACCGATAACTGCCTCGGCACGCTCAATGCGGATCAGGCCGACAGTGATAGCGACGGGCAAGGCGATGCGTGCGACGACGCGGACAATAACGACACCGACGCCGACGGCGTAGCCGATACCAGCGACAACTGCCTCGGCCTCTCGAATGCCGACCAGGCCGATACGGACGGCGACGGCCAAGGCGACGCCTGCGACGCCCTGAACGATGCCGATGACGACTTCAGCGACGACACGACGGACAACTGCCTCACCCTTTCAAATCCCGACCAGGCCGATACGGACGGCGACGGCCAAGGCGACGCCTGCGACGCCCTGAACGATGCCGATGGCGACTTCATCGACGACACGACGGACAACTGCCTCACCCTCTCAAATGCCGACCAGGCCGATACGGACAGTGACGGCCAAGGCGACGCCTGCGACGACCTCACCGATCAAGACGCCGACGGTATTGCGGACGACATCGACAACTGCCCGCTCACGGTCAACGTGGATCAGTCCGACCTCGACAGCGATTTCTTTGGTGATCTCTGTGACACCGACGACGACGGCGACGACGTCAGCGACGACACCGACAACTGCCCCACCCTATCGAACGCCGACCAGATCGATGTGGACACCGACACAATCGGCGACGCCTGCGACGATCTCGTCGACAGTGACGCCGACGGAGTTGCGAATGCCACCGACAACTGCCCGCTCACGACCAATACCGACCAGGCCGATGACGACAGTGACGGCTACGGCAACGCGTGCGACTCCGACGGCGACGACTTCGCCGATCCGACACCCATTTCAGCGCTGCCGTTTACTGAGACACGCGATGACACGATCACGAACACCACGGAGACGAATGAACCGATCGAGTGTAACGGAGCCCCGATCAGCAACACCGTGTGGTACAGCTATACGGCGTCGAGTGACACGTTCATTCAAGTCGACTTTCGTAATAGCAACTTCGACACAGTCGTCGCCGTCTACACTGGAACCGACCTCGACGACCTGAGCGCGGTCACATGCAATGACGACTTTTTTGATGTGCATGCGTCCGTGACCCTGCCGGTCACGAGCGGCACAACGTACTATATCCAAGCGGGTGCGTATGGTGGCGACACCGGCACCGATCTGACCATCGATGTCACCGAAGTCGATGCGCCGCCGGCGAACGACGACTTCGCGGACGCGATCCCGCTCACCGAAGTGGATCTGCCGTATAGCCCCGCCCCGTTCAGTACGACCGGCGCCGACAAAGAACCCGACGAGGCGGACGACTGTGCCTGGTCGGCGAATACCGTCTGGTATAGCTTCACCCCGACGGTCGATACCGTCGTGAACATCGATGCCACCGCCAGTGATTTCAACGTGGCCGCCACCGTCTACACGGGCGCCACACTCGGCACCCTGGGAGAGGAGTCCTGCGAATACAATACTATCGTGCAGTTCACCGCCACCGCCGACACCACCTACTACATCCGCTTCGGCGGCCTCAATGCCACCGGCGGCAGCAGCTTGAACTTCACGCTCTCCGAAGTGTTGCCACCGACCAACGACGACTTTGCCAGCGCCCAGGCGATCGGCGCCTTGCCGTACAGCGATACCCAGACCACCTCGCTTGCCGCCACGACGGAAGGCAGCGAATCGACCACGTGTAGCGGCCAGGACCTGGCAAACACCGTGTGGTACAGTTACACGGCCGGCAGCGATACGTACCTGAATCTGGATACGCGCTCTAGCAACTTCGACACCGCCGTCGCCGTCTACACCGGGACCGACCTCGCCAGCCTGTCGCTCGTCGCGTGCGACAATGACAACTTCGTGGAAGAACGCGGCGCCGTGACCATCCCCGTGAGCAACGGCACGACGTATTACATCCAAGTCGCGGGCAATTGGGGAGAGACCGGCACCGATCTCACGCTGGATGTCACCGAAGTCGATGCGCCGCCGGCAAACGACGACTTCGCGGACGCGATCCCGCTCACCGAAGTGGATCTGCCGTATAGCCCCGCCCCGTTCAGCACGACCGGCGCCGACAAAGAAGCCGACGAGGCGGACGACTGTGCCTGGTCGGCCAACACCGTCTGGTATAGCTTCACCCCGACGGTCGATACCGTCGTGAACATCGATGCCACCGACAGTGATTTCAACGTGGCCGCCACCGTCTACACGGGCGCCACACTCGACACCCTGGGAGAGGAGTCCTGCGAATACAATACTATCGTGCAGTTCACCGCCACCGCCGACACCACCTACTACATCCGCTTCGGCGGCCTCAATGCCACCGGCGGCAGCAGCTTGAACTTCACACTCTCGGGACTGTAAACCACCGCACGGCCACAACACACCCCCAGTTGGATTACCCAACTGGGGGTGTGTCTTGTTCCATATCAGTACACGGGGTATTGCACACCCGCGCGGCTCCACCGGGAGTGCAAACATACCGCACTTTTCCAGGATCGGCAGCGGCCTACAAACCTAATAGTTCGATAATGCACGGAGTTTTATTGCGCCCTCTTTGGCATGCGAACTGCTAGATAATACAGGCGGCGGGCTCAACGCCTGAGAATATGAGCATCATCAAACTACGACGCCGACGGCGTCGATGATCTCACGGTCGACAACTGTCTCAATGAGACCAATACCGACCAATCCGATTTGGACGGCGACGGCCAAGGCGACGTCTGCGATGGCGATGATGACAACGACGGCGCCGATGACGGCGACGACAACTGCCCCACCATCTGAAACAATCCCTGGACCGATCTCGACAGCGACGGCCTCGGCGACCTTTGCGACGATGGCGATGGGGATGGCGTCGTGGATGCAAGTGACAATTGTGCCGACGACTACAACGACACCCAAGCCGACGCCAATAGCGACGGAGAAGGAGACCTCTGCGATGCGGATGACTCCGACACCGACGGGATCGCCGATAATCTGGATAACTGCCCCGCTGACGTGAATCCAATCCCGACGACTGTCAACCTGAGCGAGTTCCTCGGGTACCTCGATAGCGGATACGCAAACATCACGACGCTAGTGCCGAACATTTTCTCCTTCGACGAGGGCGAAACCGGCGTCGAGATCGTCGATGGCGGTTTCGACATGTACGACGGCGGCAATCTGCTCGCCACGGATTTCGCCGATTCGTTCAGTTATACCGATGGCATCGTCACGGACGGCACTGCCATCTTCGGCGCCGACAGCGAATACTTCACCGCCAAGTATCCCGGCCTCTTTGTCTTGGCCGCCAGCAATATCACGATCGACCACTTTGACATCAGCGGGAATAATGGCGCCGACGGCGGCGGCAGTGTCACGACCACAACGCTCGGCGTGACCGTGAACGAACAGGCCTACACCGTGTTTATTAAACGTGTCATCGGGACTAGCGATCCGTCGATCAACCATCTCTTCATCGTCCCCGGCGATGGGACCGGGATCGATCACACCTATGCTGAGAATACCGACGACGATCTGGATGCGCTCGACGGACTCACGGGTATCGAAGAATTCTATTACCTGCTGGTCGCGCGTGAAAACGGAGCAGAGCTATCCGACGAAAGTGCAGAGGCCATCGTCACGGCGTTCTTGGATCTGATCCCCAGTACGACGGACCAGACCGATACCGACGGCGACGGACTCGGCGACGCCTGCGACAGCCTCAACGACGCCGACGACGACTTCGTCGATGACACGATCGACAATTGCGCCGACATCGCAAATCCCGACCAGGCCGACACCGACGCCGACGGCACCGGCGACATCTGCGATGACTCCGACAGCGACGGCTACTACGATGACATCGACAACTGTCTTGACACCAGCAACGCGGACCAAAGCGACCTCGACGTCGACGGCGTCGGCGATGCGTGCGACGACTCCGATAGCGACGGCGTGGACGACGACACCGACAACTGCATCGCCGACAGCAATGCCAACCAGGCCGATGCCGATACCGACGGAGCCGGTGACGCGTGCGATACGGGCGATTCCGATGCCGATGGCATCGCGGATAACCAGGACAACTGCCCCGCCACCGACAACGTGGACCAAACGGATACCGACAGCGACGGGATCGGAGATCCCTGCGATGACTACGACGGCGACGGGATCCTCGACGGAGACGATAACTGCCCGAATGACGACAATGCCTCGCAGGCCGATCTGGATCTGGATGGCGAAGGCGACACCTGCGACACCGACGACGACGGCGACACGACGCTGGACGGCGACGACCTCTGTCCCCGCGACAGCGACCCGGCGTGCGTCCCTTCGTTATATACATTCAGTGGCGTGGCCGCTGCTCTCCCCGAAGTGGACCTGATGAATTGGGAGACGTGTTGGAGCGGGACGTACGACGGATCGGCATCGCTTTCCGACGTCCTGACCGCATGCTCGGGCAGCAAACTGCTCCTCGCCTGCCGACCAGTCGGGGATGAAAATCTCACGCTAGCAGCCATGGCCCCACGCGCGGACGTTTTATTCGATTGTGATACAACAAGCGACTGTTCCCACAACGCCAACGATGTCGAATGGTACTATAGCGACTCGTATTCATGGGGATTTGCCCCCGGCGACGCCGCAGTGAGTCGCAGCGCATGCGATTGGCTCGGGGATGAGGGCGATTCGCGGATGTGTTGGCACACCAGCGGCAACTCGATTTCCGACGGCTATCGCTGCGGCAGCAACAATCTCGTCGGAAATAGTACGTGGGAGCGCGTGATCTACCAGCCGATCGATTGGGATAGCGACGGGTTCGACGACGGAGAAGACAACTGCGTCAACGACAGCAATATCGATCAGGCGGACATCGACGGCGACGGCGTCGGGGACGTGTGCGGCGACATCGATGGTGACAGCATTACCGATGCGCTCGATACGGACATCGATGGGGATCTCCTCGCGAATGACGACGACAATTGCCCGGCCGTGGTCAACGGCGACCAGACCGACACGGACAGCGATGGCATCGGCGATCTCTGTGACGACGCCGATAGCGACGGCGTCCTCGATGTGGACGACAACTGTCCGGACGACAATAATGCCGACCAAACGGATTGGAACACGAATGGCATCGGCGATGCATGCGACGATACCGATAGCGATACCGTCGCCGACAGCGCGGACAACTGCATCCTCGTAGCCAATGGCGACCAGGCCGACTATAACGCGGATACCCAAGGGGATGCCTGTGACGACACGGATGCCGACACCGTGAACGATGATATCGACAATTGCCGCGAAACGACGAACGCCGACCAGGCCGACACCGATATCGACGGCATCGGAGACGTCTGCGACGACGACGATGGCGACGGGATCCTCGATGTGGACGACAATTGTCCCAACGATAGCAACGCGAACCAGGCCGATCTGGACCTCGACGGGGAAGGCGACACGTGCGACACGGACGACGACGGCGATGCACTGCCGGATGGCACCGACCCGTGTCCGCGCGATAGCGACCCGGCCTGCGAGGCCTCACTGTATTCCTTCTCCGGCGTGCAAGAGAACCTCCCGGAAAGCGATCTGCAGAATTGGGAGACGTGCTGGAGCGGGACATACGGCGGATCGGCATCGCTTTCCGACGTCCTGACCGCTTGTTCGGGCAGCAAACTGCTCATGGCCTGCCGACCGGTCGGGGATGAAAATCTCACGCTGGCGGCCATGGCCCCACGTGCCGATGTGCTCTACGATTGCGGCACGACCAGTAGCTGTTCCAATAACGCCAATGGCGTCGAATGGTACTATAGCGACTCATATTCATGGGGATTTGCCCAAGGCGGCAGCGCCATCAACCGTAACACATGCGACTACCAGGGCGACGACCCGACGTTACGCATGTGTTGGCATACGAGTGGCGGCAACGTCTCCGGCGGCTATCGCTGCGGCGACAACTCGCTCGGCGAAAGCAGTACGTGGGAGCGCGTGATCTTCCAACCGATCGACTGGGACGGTGACGGCATCGATGATGGAGAGGACAACTGTATCGCCGACGTCAACGCAGACCAGGCGGATACGGATTCCGACGGCATCGGGGATGTATGTGACACTCCATAAATGGAGTTCGATGGATACGATGTGAGGCTGCGGCCACACCGATCACCGCCACACGAACGCCAATAACCACCCGTCCGCGGCGGACATCAGCCCGAGGGCCAGGTAGCAGCAGAGGTTGAAGCGGCGGGAGTTGACGTATTCGCCGAGCAGGGTGCGATCGTTGGCGAGGCGGAGGATCACGAGCATCAGGATCGGAATCACGAACCCGTTGATCACTTGGGACAGGATCATGATCTCGAACAGTGGGAACCGCGGCCACAGCACCGCGACCGCGCCGAGCACGATGATCGCGGTGTAGAGACCGTAAAATTGCGGCGCCTCCTTAAACGTCTTATTCACGCCGTGTTCGAACCCGAGACCCTCGCAAACCGTATATGACGTCGAGAGCGGGAGAATCGACGCGGCGAACAGCGACGCGGTCCCGAGCCCGAACGCGAAGAGCAGCGCCGCGTAGTCGCCCGCCAACGGCCGCAACGCCCGCGCGGCGTCGGCCCCCGATTGAACGGCGATCCCCGCCTTGCCGAGCGTCGCGCCGCACGCGACGGCAATGAAAAACGCGACCACGCTCGCCATGCAACAGCCGGCGATCACGTCCCATCGCGCCATCCGCAGATTGTCGACCGCGATCCCTTTTTCCACGACTGCCGCCTGCACATAAAATTGCATCCACGGCGCCACGGCCGCACCGACCAGACCGACCAACATATAGAGATACGACCGATCCCAACGCGCCTGAGGAAAGACGACCGACCGCGCGACATCCCCCCAATCGGGCTGTGCCAACCATCCGGAGATGATGTACGCGACGTAAAACAGCGTCGCGATCAGGAAGACCTTTTCCACCGTCTTGTACGTCCCGCGCACCACGATCAGCCAAACCACCGCAGCCGCGATCGGGACCGAAAACCACTTGCCGATGCCGAAGAGGCCTAAGCTGGCGGCGACGCCGGCGAACTCCGCCATCGTATTGGCAACGTTCGTCACCAATAAGACCAACATCAGATAGAATGTGAGTTTGAGTCCGAAGCGCTCGCGCACTAAGTCCGCGAGCCCTTTGCCGGTCACGGCGCCCATCCGCAGGCCCATTTCCTGGGTCAAGATCAGCATGCCGGTAATCGGAAATAACGCCCAGAGACAGGAATAGCCGAACGGATATGATCCCGCGGTCGAGTAGATCGCGATCCCACCCGCGTCGTTATTGACATTGGCCGTAATAAACCCTGGCCCCAGGACCGCAAAGAGCATCCAGAGATTCCGCAACAACCCTTTCGGCGACGGCCGCCGCACCTTTCCCCAACGCATCCACCCTCCACTCCCAATAGCCCTCTGCGTTTCGCTTCAACATCAATGGCCGCCAGGGGGGCGTCCCCCTCGGGCGAGTCTGAGCGAGGCGGCACCATGGTGATGAAACCCCGCCGAGCGAGGTCTCAGCGAGCCGAGGGCCGTAACCCGAGGCGAGCGGCCCGAGGGGGACGCCCCCCTGGCGGCCATCCCCGCGAGCAGACGGGCTTCACATAATCCCGCTCTTCTCACCCCAAGCGGCTTGGATCACCAGGCTCAGCACGTCGTCCATTGTGATGATGCCTTGCAATACGCCGCGTTCATCCAACACCGGCATCGCGAAGCAATTATATTTGTCGAGCAGGAACGCCACTTCTTTCGCGGAATCCGTCACCCGGACGCTCACCGGACGCGCGTCCAGGATTTCTTTGATCGGCCGCTCGACCGGCTCCACCAACAGCGCGCGGAAATTGACGACACCCTCCAATTTGCCGGCCTCGTCGACCGCGTACGCGTAGTAAATCGTCTCCGCGACGCCGGTGAGTGCTTTAATCCGCTCAATCGCTTCGCCGACCGTCGACCCGGTGGGCAACGTGATGAAATTGGTCGTCATCAGACCGCCGGCCGTATTGTGATGATGCGACAACAATTGCGACAACTTCTGGGCCTGCGACGAACTCATCTCCCCCAAGAAGCGATCCGCGTCGCGCCGCGGCACGCTCTGCAACACGTCAGTCGCCTCATCCGGCGGCATCCGCTCCAACACGGCCACCGCGGTTCTGGTGTCGAGCTCGGCGATCAGCTCCGCGCGAAAGCGCTGATCCAATTCGCCGAGAATCTCCCCTTGGATTTGCGGTTCGAGCGATTTGAACAACGCCACGCGTTGATACGGATCGAGTTCGACCAACATCTCGCTCAAATCCGCCGGCGGAATGGTTTTAATATCGGCCTGCGCGACGGTAATCGCCAACGTCCCCGCAGTCGGGTTGACCTGCAACGGCTGCACATATTTCCACGCAATGAAACTCTCGCGCGTCAAGTAGCGGGAATGCGGATGGAGCACGCGCATGATCCGGTCCATCAACTTTTCCCACCCCAATCGCCGCACCATCCCCCGCAACCCGACATCGACGTGCGCAATGCGGAAGTCGCCGTTCACTTGCAACAAATGCACGTCGTTCACCCGCACTACGCGACGATGATAGACGTCCACCACTTGTTGATCGAGGATATGCCGCCGCAGCGAGCTATCCGTGAACGGAGGCGGCTGCTTCGCGTAGCTGAGCGTTTCCATCGGCACACGGAGTTGGAAGGCCGGACGCCCCTGATACGTCCCGCCATGCACCTGTGACCACGGCACTACGGCGTAACGCCGCCGCAACCGCCCGACCCGCAGCACTAGTCCCGACAACGCCGGATACGGGCCTTCCAGCGCGCAGAGGAAGTCCGTCGGCCAGCCGGCCCAACGGCCATGGCGGTCGATCACATCGCGCTTCGTCAATTCGGTGTAAAAGAGAAACATACGCACGTACGCACGTTACAACGTTGGCCACTCGACCACCGGTTCATACACGGCCTCATACAACCGTCGATCGCAGCGCTGCAAGAAATGTTCGATCTCCGTTTCACTTTTTTCTCCCTTCCGCCACGTCCGCCGCAATTGTCGCCACTGCACCACGGCCTCGTGTTCGCGCGACATCCCGGTCGGATCGCCGGCCAGGCACGGCGCGGTCTCTGGCGCGCGGAGAAAATCCAATACCGTTCGTTCCACTAATCGCCGAAAATGCCGCACGCGTTCCTCCCGGAGCGACCAACGCGACCGATGCGCATAGGCTTGCAACCCGTGACGCAACTGCTGGAGACGATGCATCACTAAAATCGTCGCGAAAATGCGCTTGCTGGTACGAAACGAAAAAAGCGTCTTACGTAACACGCGCTCCAGCAGTCGATCGAATTCGCGAAAGTCTCCCTGCACCAACGCCGGAATCACGGCCCACGTCTCGCGCGATACCGACAAGTCGAAGCGCATCTCCCAATAGGTATGGCCGAGTAACCGCGCCTTGAAACTGCGAACGATCTTGTACGGAATGTAATACCCGTGCGCCACCACATCCGCCGCCAAATGAACGAGATAGCCATACACTGCCGCGCGCAGCCGATCCGTGCCGGCCTCGCTCAACAATAACTTCCCCATGCCCCACTGATGGCAGTGAAACAGATAGCCCGCGCGCTTCTTGGAGAGAAAAATATCGGGACTCACCGCACCGTAAATGAAGTCATGCGGATACCGCCGCAACAGCCGCGCCACCACCGGCGCCGCCAACGCGATGTGCCCCAAACACCACTGCGCCAATTCGAGATGCATCCCCGGCCCCCACGCAAACGCCGGCGCGGACCAAACAAGACACGCGAAGAGGAAGCACCACCATGTGTACATGCAGCACCTATTATCATTCCACACCCGTTGAGACCAGCAGACTCAGCAGGGAATTATTACCTCTTGATTTTAGGAGATGCATCTCCTAAAATCAGACTCAAATGTTAACCCGCGAATTTACTAAACCTTTACAGCACCGACTCTTGGAGCCCGCCCCGTTGCTGCAAGTGTTGCTGGGGCCTCGCCAAGTGGGAAAGACCACCGCCGCCCGATATATCTATGACCACTGGTCGGGACCGAAATTGATGATCTCGGCCGATGAGCCGAGTCCACCGACGCCGGAATGGATCACGACCCACTGGCAACAGATTGCCAGACAAGGCCCCGGGGGATTGTTTATCATCGATGAAGTCCAAAAAGTGCCGGGCTGGAGCGAACGGATCAAGGCACTCTTCGATCCGGTACGCGGCACCGGACAACTCAAGGTCTTGCTGCTCGGCTCTTCCAGCCTCTTCCTCCAACGAGGACTCCGCGAGAGTCTGGCCGGTCGCTTCGAACTCATCCAGGCCCCGCACTGGAGCTATCGCGAATGCCGCGACGCCTTCGGTTGGGACCTTGACACGTATCTCCGTTTCGGCGCCTATCCCTCTTCGGCACCATACATTCAGGATGAAGCGCGGTGGCGCGCGTACATCCTGCACAGCATCATCGAACCCGTGATCGGCCGCGATCTCTTAGGCCTCGCGCCCGTGACTCAACCCGCGCTCTTCCGCCAGGCCTTTGAATTGGCTGTCCATTACCCGGCCCAAGTCGTCAGCCTGCAAAAACTCCTCGGCCAACTGCAAGATCGCGGCAATGTCACCACCGTCAAACATTATTTGGCGCTGCTCGAGCAGGCGTACTTGATCCGTTGTCTCCAAAAATATTCCGGATCGATGATCCGCAGTCGCAGCTCCAGCCCCAAGATCGTGGTCCTGAACCCGGCCCTCACCCATGCCTATCAGGCGCAGGCCCGACTCGCACACGATCCGACCTGGAACGGGCTGATGTTCGAATCGATGATCGGCGCCCATCTCGCACAACGTGTCGCCGGGACGCTCTATTACTGGCGCGACGGACAGGATGAAGTGGACTACGTAGTCGTCACTCCCCAAGCAACGCTGGCGATCGAGATCAAATCCGGACATCACAAGAAGACGACACGCGGCTTGCAAACGTTTGCCCGTCGCTATCCGGACGTCCTTTGCCAAACTTGGGATTACGCTCGCTGTCTGGAATTTCTGGAAACAGACCAATGGCTCCGCAGGTGATGCATCTTGACCCGGCCCCCGAGACCCTTTACAGCACGGCCATGTCCGATACCCCGACAGCGACCGATGTATGGCGTGAAGTGGACCGCTATCTGCGCTATTGTGAAATCACCGAGTGCACGCTTATCCCGAAACCGGCACCCGCCGCCGCGCCGGCAACGACCGCGACGCCGATGGTGGTCGGCACTCCGCCACCGGCTGAGACACCGGCACGCGCCCCAACCGAAGATCCCACGGCACGACTCGCCGCGATCCGCGCCGAACTCGGCGATTGCCGCCGCTGCCGCCTCTGCGAAGGTCGCACCAAGCTCGTCTTCGGCGTCGGCAATCCGTTCGCCACGCTCGCGTTCGTCGGCGAAGGACCGGGAGCCGACGAAGACCGCCAAGGCGAACCGTTCGTCGGCCGCGCCGGACAGCTGCTCAACAAGATCATCGAGGCGATGCATCTGCAACGCACCGACGTCTGGATCGGCAACGTCGTCAAATGCCGTCCGCCGCAAAATCGCGCGCCGCTCCCCGACGAAGCCGCGACGTGTCTCCCCTTCCTCCGCGCCCAGCTCGCAGCGATCCGGCCGCAGATCATCGTCTGCCTGGGGAGTATCGCAACGCGCTACGTGCTCGGCGACGAACATCTCCAGATCAGCAAAGTTCGCGGGCATTTCATGCCATGGAACGGCATGACCGTGATGCCGACCTACCACCCCGCCTTCCTGCTCCGAAATCCCGCGATGAAAAAACCGGTCTGGGAAGACATGCAAAAAGTGATGGAAGCATTGCACGCCCAATCAACATGATTGCTGCCAGCCAAAACTGGCAAGATCACACCCAGCTGGTAAGATCACACCCAGACTGATCATCGGCAGCCTTTTCAAACGACCGATTATTCAACTATTTTTACGCTCCGCCCTGGCACAGCCCATGCAACTCTAGCAACTCGCATGTCTCGACATACTCGCCGTCTCAGTGTGGGGCTCGGCGTCTGGCTGGCCACTGCTGCGGTATTCAGCCTCGGATGCGGTGCCGGACTCGCCCCCACCGGCACCGGCTCCACGCCAGTGCCGATCGAACTCCCCGCCAATTTTCTCTTTCCAGGCGAGCTCGGGATTTCCGTCAACGACGTCCGTGCCGGCACCGCTCTGTCCATGCGGCCACAGAAATCGCTCGCCGGCGACACTGCCACGGCAAAGGCGTTGTCACTCGTTGAGACCGCACAAATCCGGCTCGACCAAATCCTCGGGTTCCTGATGGAGATTGCGGTCACGACCAGCGATACGACCACCAGCGCCTCCGGCCTCTTGAGCGACGGCACCGCGTGGTATATTGATTTTTCCAATTACTCCTGGCCTCCATTTTCCACGCAATCGCTCACCGACATCGACTGCCAAACGGCCTGTTCCGGACACACAGCCGCCTATCCACTCTGCGTGCGCCTCTATTTAAACGATCGCCGTGTCTGGATCGGCCGCTTTACGGCGCAGCCCTCCAGCACCAGCCGTGGTGCCGGGTGTTTTCGGACCGTCTCGACGAATACCACCGCAACGACCCTCGCGGCGCTCTTCGACGGGACCGAATCATTTCCCATCAGTGGAGTTTGGGAACAACAAACAGACGCCGATCGCACGCTCGAACTCTTTTGGGCCACGACGACCGCCGACACCAACGCCGTGACGGTCACAGCTTCGCACGCCACAGTGACACAACAAACGCCGACCGCCTCCGCATCGCTCGGCACACACGCCGTGGAAACTACCACCCCCATTGTGTCGGTCGCGTCGCTGTCTAGTTATCTGAGCAACGATACCAATTTCAGCACTGACATCACCGCGCTGTGGCAACGCGCAAGCGATCGCATTCGCACCAGTCTCACCGTGGAAGACACGACACTGACGGATACGTGTCTCACCTTCGCCGGCCTCACGGCAGCGACAGGCTGCCTCGGGTCGAGTCTCCCACCGCTTCCCGGAACCGCCCTGACGAGCGACATCGGCATCACCGACGACTTGGCCGCCGACGTCATGAACGCTGCCGCCCCGACAGTCACGGCCACATCGCCCACTGCCGGTGCAACGGATGTGTCGATCGACACGGCCATTACGATCACGTTCGATACGCCCATCGATCCCGCCAGTGTCACGACCTCAACGATCAGCGTCAGCGGCGGCGTCACGGGGACACTCAGCAGCGACGGCGCCACCGTGACGTTCACGCCAACCGGCGCCTTCGCTTACGAGACCACGTATTCCGTCACCGCAAGTCATTTGCTGCAAAGCGCCGAGGGCGTCGCGATGAATGCCGATTACAATTGGTCGTTCACGACCACGACCGCGCCGGCCGGCGATCCGGCGGACTCGTCTCCCGCTGAAGAACCAGCGACCGCGACATTTGCGCTCGACACAACCTTCGGCACCAATGGCATCGCAACAGGAGACACCGGCTTGGGGATGGATGTCGCCGTGGCCGCAGAGCGACAATCAAGCGGTGCAGTCGTCGTATGCGGCGCGACCAATAATTCCACGCTGTCGCTGCTCACTCGCTTCACAGCGGATGGGACTTTTGACACGGACTTCACCATCACGGCCGACCTTGCGGTCGGCGCCATCAGCGAAGGCTGCTATGACCTGGTCCTCCAGAGCGATGATCGGATTCTACTGGCCATCTATAATCAAGACACCTTTGTCGTTCAACGCTACACCGCCGATGGCGCACTCGATCCGACGTGGAGCGATGACGGCACGGCCACCGTCCCGATCGGAACCAGTCTCGTGTACACAACAGCCATTGCGCTCACTCCCGATGGCAACGTCTTAGCGGCCGGTTCCGCCGCCGGCGGCGACTTCAGCTATAATCAGATCGTCCTCACACAGTTGAACAATACCGGCGCCGTCGACACTGCATTCGGAACGGATGGCGTCACGGTTACGGATGCCGGCGCTGTGGCTGGCACAATCAGCTTGGTCGTGCAGCCGGATGGGAAAATACTGGTCGGCGGTTGGGTCGACAATGTCACCCGCGACTTTCTCTTGCTCCGCTATACCGCGACTGGAGCGCTGGATACGACATTCGGCACTAACGGAAGAGTCGTGACCGACGTCGGATACGATAACCAATTAACTCGCCTCGTCGTCGCGACGGATGGAAAAATCTGGGCCGCCGGCAGTCGGTACGGCGCGCAGGCAACGAATCCCTTCGTGCTGGCACGCTATAATAGCGACGGATCACTCGACACGACGTTCAGTGACGACGGATACCTGACATATGGTGGATCCAATACGGCCGTGACCGGGATCGTCGCCCAACGCAGCAACGGCAGTTTCGTGGCCCCCGTCCTCGTGCGCGACGCCGTGACACAGGCCTACTCCTCCGGCATCATCGGATTTTCCAGCGATGGATCACTCAACACGACCGAGTTCGGCACGACGGGCATGGCCACAACCAGCTTCGGCACTGCCTTAGCGGGTGCCACGGATATTCTCGTATTGCCGGACGGCAACCTCGTTTGGAGCGGCTACAACATCACGACCGGCAATCTCACGCTACTCCGCTTCAGCCAATAATTACGACACTAACCGCGGGCCGCGGGTCTCGGTCGCGCTGGTCGGGGCGTCACTGCGTGCGGGATAGGCCACGACGCGATTCCGGCCGGTGTCTTTCGCCTCGTAGAGCGCGATGTCGGCATGATCGATCAAATCTTCAATGTGCTGCGCATCGTCGGGGTGGACCGCCAGACCGGCGCTGATCGTCAGCGGCCGCACGGCCCCTTCCTGCGGCACGGGAAAGCGCTCCAGTTCGATCAAGCGGCGCAGCTTTTCCCCCACATGCAGCGCCCCGGCACGATCGGTGTCGGGGAGCAGCACAATGAATTCCTCGCCGCCGAACCGCGCCACGGTATCGACTTCGCGCAAGTTGCGGCGCAACACCTCGGACAGGTGACGCAAGACTTGATCGCCATGCAAGTGGCCGAAGGTGTCGTTGTAGGCCTTGAAGTGATCGACGTCGATCATCAACACCGAGAGGGCGCGGTGAAAACGCACCGCTCGCTTCCACTCGATCTGCAAGACCTCTTGAAAGTGACGCCGATTATACAAACCCGTCAGTTCGTCGCGTACCGCGAGCTCGCGCGTCTGCATATAGAGCCGCGCGTTGGCGATCGCCAATGCCACTTGATTCGCGATCAAATTGAGCAGCCGAATCTCTTTTTGCGGAAAGCTGCCGACCCCGGCCCGTCCGAAATTGACGACGCCGAGGACTTCGTTTTTATACCACAACGGGATCGACACCAACGCGCCGTCCGCCTGCAGCTCCCCGCGATAATAGAGAAAGCGTGGCTCTTTGCGCGTGTCGCGGACATAGAGCATCTTGCCGCTCCGCGCGACCTCGCCGCTGACGCCTTCGCCGACGTGAAAAATCATATTCTGCAGCCGTTGATCGTCCGCAAAACCAAACGCGGCCCGCACTTGGAGAAACTGATGTTCCGGATCGAACAATAAAACGACAAATTCGCGCAACGTCAGATTGGTGCGGACCAACGCCGTGATCCGCTCCAACAGTTCCGGCAGCTCGATCGTACTGCTGACCCCTTGCGCGATCTCGAACAACAGCCGCATATCGCGCAGCGCCTCGTGCGTCTCACGGCGCGCTGCAATCGCAGTCGCCGTCGCAAGTGTCGTCCCAGCTTGCTGCGGCACCAGACCGGTGCGGGTGGCCAGCAGGGCCGTGACAATAATACTCCCCACGACTTCCACAATCGGCTGCCACAACGGCGTCTCCGCAGCCGTCTCCGGTCGCGTCAAATAGAATGCAAGATGCAACACCACATAGGCCCCGGCCCCAGCTGCGGCGGCCACAACCCAGCGCGCCACAGACCTGCGTGTGGGCACAGGTGGCGGCGTCCGCGCAGCGCGACGCGATACGTTCCGTGAGGGGCGTGGCATAATCGTTGTCTTCACTTCCTGAATGTATTATCGACGCCGCACTGGAAAACGTTGCGCCAAAATGTACGAAATATTCACCACTATAATCAATCAGTTACGAGTCGCGCCGCGTTGGTTCCTCCCGCTGCTCGCCCTCTGTGTCAGTGCGCGTGCAGAATCGGCGCAGACCGCGTCTCCAACTCGCGCCGTCTCGGAGCTGCGGATCGCGCTCGTGGACCACGCCGGCTCGTTGCAACTGGCGGCGCGCGCCTTTCACTGCGCGCTGGCGCCGGACCAACTCACCGAGGCCGCAGCGCTGGAACCGTTGCACGCCGCAACCGTGCGTCCCACCGAGGCCGGACTGTTGCTCAACACCCAATTCTTCGCCGCCGATTTTCTGTTTTGTCGTGCGCGCCTCGGCGCGCTGACGGTCAATCGTATGCCCGTTGCGGGAACCTTGCAAATTTTTCGCACCTCCGGACAATTGTTCGCCATTGAATCGCTGCCGCTGGAACAGTACCTGCTCGGCGTCCTCGCCGGCGAGATGCAGGCCAACTGGCCGCGGGAAAGTCTCCGCGCCCAAGCGGTGGCAGCGCGCAGTTACGCGGTCGCACAGTTCCTCGGGCGCGCGACTGAATCACGCCCCTATGACTTGCTCGCATCGACCGAAGACCAAGTTTATCGACCGGGCTTCGTCCCGCCAGCCACGATCGTCGATGCCGTACAATCCACGAACGGTGAAGTTCTGCGGTCAGATGAGCAAGTGCTCAAAGTCTATTTTCACAGTTGTTGCGGCGGCCAAACCACCTCCGCCGCGAACGTGTGGGGAGCCCGCGCAGCGCCCGGCACCACGCGCGTGACCGATCCGTATTGCCGCCGCGCGCCGCACGCGCGCTGGGAGCTGCGCCTCTCGCGCGCGGAGCTGGAAGCGCGTCTGAGTCGAGCCGGCGTCATCACGCCCGGCGTGCAAGCCATCGAGATGGAACACGACGCTGACGACGCCCGCACTGCCCGCGTCCGCCTATTGACGGAAGGCGGCGCGGTCACGATCGCGGCAAACGACTTCCGTCGCGCGCTCGGCTTTCACGAATTGAAAAGCACCTGGTTCGACAACCGCCGCCGCCGCGACCAATGGATCTTTCGTGGCCGCGGCTTCGGCCACGGCGTCGGCCTTTGCCAATGGGGCGCCAAGGCGATGGCGGAGCAAGGAAAAGGCTATCGCGAAATATTGGAATTCTACTATCCGGGAGGTCAAGTTGAGAGAAGGTATTAGTGGTTCATCCAGCAATCGAAGCTCGGCCGGGGCGGGAGGGGGCCCCACGGGCCGTTCGCCTCGCGTTACGGCGCTCGGCTCACTGAGACCTCGCTCGGTCGAGCTTCAAC